>JAAKFB010000180.1 GCA_011065235.1 Chlamydiota bacterium
TCCGACAAAACGACTCGCATATGGGACGATGGGGTTGATGTTTGTCAACTTCTCAGTGGGAGGCGTTTTGACAAATTTTGCAGCTCCCCCAGCACTGACTCTTTCCCGTTGTTGGGGGTGGACGGTGACCGCTTTTTTTTCCCTCTTCGGCTGGCGCGTTTTGGCAGGGATTGCCATAGTGAATGTTTTGTATTTTTTCTTTTTTCGCCGGGACTTTTGTAAATTAAAGCCGATGAAACACAAAGAAGAAGTAGTGGTCGAATCTGACAAGCATAAAGGGCCCGTTCCCGTTTGGATTACAGTGGTGCACTTGGCTTTTTTAGCTTGGACCGTGATTACAGCGCATTATCTTCCGATTTTTCTAGGAAGCTATTTGCTCTTTTTAGGATTTCATCAGGCAACCCGAACCCATCAATACAATCTCAATTTGAAACGTCCTATGATGGTGGGGCTTTTCTTGGCTGGACTCGTGATTCACGGCGGTTTTCAAGGGTGGTGGATCGAGCGATTGATTGGAGATTTGGGATTTGGGGCAATGTTGCTTGCAGGGACGGTGCTCACTGCATTTAACGAAAACACGACGGTGGCGTATCTCGCATGCTTGCTCGATGATTTGAAGCCCTCGATCCAATATGCGCTTGTCAGTGGCCTTGTTGCGGGAGGGGGCTTGACAATCATTGCCCATGCTCCGAATCCAGCAGGGCAGGCCCTTCTGCGCCCCTATTTCAAGAAAGGGATTTCTTCTTGGGATCTCTTTTTGGCAGCTTTAGTTCCGACCCTGATCTTTATGGCCATTTTTTACTTCTTCCCAACGGCCCCTTAGGTGTAAGATTAATATGCTAAGCGCAAGTATTGATATGGATTATTCTTTTCGCTTAGCTTGATAGTTTTTCCTTCTAAGAGATTTTTTATATCTACTAACTGGTTTTCATTTATGCCTTTTGGGGAGTAAAATACTGAGTTATAAGTTATTCCATCAGTGCCAATAACAAATGGAGACGATGTCCATCCAGTCTTATTAAATGATTCTGTTTTAGCGTGAAAATCAGTGGCAAATGTTCTGAAAATGAGTTCCACAACTTCAGTGATTTCCTTCACCTCTGAATCATAATATTTAAGTCGCATGGCAATAAAAGGGCTCGCATGAATATCCATTCCTGCAACAGCTACTTTGCTATTAAAAGCAGAAGGTTTGGGTGCACATGCGAGATTTTCAAGAGATGTTTTTGGGCAGAATTCCTCTGCGGAGACCAGTGGCAATGCACTCAGGATATCAATGCCTATCTTTGTGGAAAACCAACCTCCATACGCTTTTTCTCTACAGCTTTGTTGAAAATCGCTTTCGTTCTGAATTACTTGAGGATCATTTTTAAATGGTGTAGTTATCACAGTCTTTCCTTATTTTAATGGCTCTCGACTTTGTACATTCTTCGCTCTGTATTGGACAAAAATGGCTATACTGATTTCTCTCGCTAAAAAACCACAGAGAAAAATTAAAAATCAACCACAGAGGAGCTTCGCGATATAAAAAGGGATTTTGAGAAATCTTTTTTTCCAATTTTTGGTGGGGTCGGTGCATTTTATCCAAAAGCTTGGTTCTTTTATGGGGTCATTTTAGCCATATTTGTGGTGAAAAGTCGAGGTTTCATCTTAAGTTGCTGATCAGGTATACTTTCCCACCTATGCTTAGAAAAATTTTGAGCGGATCGCTTCTCATTGCTGGCACGACGGTTGGAGCTGGGATGTTGGGGATTCCACTACTCACTGCTAAGGCGGGCTTTTGGCCTGCAATAGGGATTACTTTTCTCGCGTGGGGCATCATGCTCTGGACGGGTCTTTTGTTTTTAGAGGCGACACTTTGGATGCCTGTTGGTAGTAATCTGCTCTCGATGTCCAAGCGTTTTTTGGGAAAGAGGGCGAGCTGGTTTTCGGCAGTCATGTTCCTCTTTTTGTATTACTGCCTGCTCATGGCCTATTTTTCGGCCGGTGCTCCGATGCTAGCTTTTGGAATCGGCAGGGTCTTTGGGATTGAGTTATCGGGTATTTGGGTTTACGCGGTCTTTGGCCTTCTCTTCGGTCTGATTATTGGCCTTGGAGCCAAATGGATCGATCGGACAAACTTGATTCTTACGATGGGACTGGTGCTGACCTATTTTTTATTGATCGGTATGGGAGCTAGCAAAGTTGACTCAGAACGGCTCATCTTTGCCGACTGGCCCTCGGCGTTTTTTGCCATGCCTATTCTATTCAGCGCCTTTGGCTTTCACAACATCATCCCCTCTCTTGTGACCTATTTTGGAAAAGATAGAAAATTGCTCACACTCTCAGTTGTGATGGGAACGACTTTGGCGCTTGTGATTTACTTGATTTGGCAATGGCTCGTCATCGGGATTATTCCAAAAGAAAATCTCATTGTCGCGCTGCAGCAGGGGAAACCAGTCACTTCTGCGCTGCATCATGTGACGGGCAATGTCTGGATCTTTTTTGTGGGGCAGACGTTTGCGTTTTTTGCGCTAGTGACGTCACTACTCGGCGTGTCATTTTCCATGGTGGATTTTTTGGCTGATGGGATGAAAGTTGATAGACATGGGTGGAAGAGAGGGGGTTTGACTTTGCTGGTATTTTTCCCTCCATTTGTCTTGGTGAGTCTATATCCGATGATTTTTGACGTTGTCTTGGGAATTGCGGGAGGAATAGGAGAGGCGATTCTCAATGGATTGATTCCGATTGCTCTTGTCTTTGTGGGGCGTTATTACAAAGGGATGAAGCCTGCACAAACAGGAAGATTTGCTCTTGGAGCGATTGCTCTCATTATTGTCCTCGTAATGTGCTTAGAAGTTTGGAACCTTTTTCATTGATGATGTCCCAATAACCGGGGGCATCGTTGAGAACATCACGATAATCTTTAGCTGCGACAAAGCTGCAGACTTGATTTCTGATTATGGGGTCTTTACCAAAAGCATCATAGCCATGTCCGTTTATTTTTTCATTGGGATGATCAAACATAAGAGAAAAAGTCTGCTCGCTGACTTGGTCAGCTGCTGTTGCAAGGCGTTGTTGGGACAGAGGATGGACAATAGTATCGTTACTTGTGTTGATGAAAATACAGGTCCCTTTTTTTTCTTTGCCTTTCAAGCTCTCTAATTTGCGAATATTATCTATTCCATCTTGTTCGATATTTTCTCGAATAAGAGGATCGCGCGAATGGATTGCATTTAATCCAATAGGGGCAAGCCAATTAACTGGGAACATTAGAGATGTAAGGATGTTTTTCATGCTGTCAGGAGTATTTTCTGCAATCATATTGACCCCTTTATCATGATATTTTTTCCAGAGGTGAATGGCGATGGAGCCGCCTAGGCAAAATCCCATAAACCACAGGTCCTTCCATGCATAGCCATATTCCTTGGTGGCTTTTTCAACCACGGTCTCTGCAGCGAGGTAGTAGCTTCCCTCTGATGGAAATCCTCCACTTTCTCGTGTCCCTGGGTAATCCACGCAGAGGACATCACCGCGAAACTCGAAGAGTTCACGTAAGATACCCGCTTTTGCCATTCCAATGCTTTCTGTCGGAGAATTCAAATGGATAAAAGCCTGCCCTTCCTTTGGGCGAATCGGATTTTTTTCGTGTAGTTGCTTGAGAATGAATCCGTTGACGGTTTTTCCATTATGCAAAGTGATGGCCGCTTGTTCAAGACCCGATTTGAGAAGGGTATTTTGGTAAAATGCTTTCCATTTTTCTGTAGGTTTCTCAGGAGGAAGTAGAACGTCTGCAAACTGTCGCGAACGATTATAGGTTTGTGTGCAAGTGGTGGGGATTTTTGTAGAATTTACATGCTTAAGGGGCATCGCATCGACAACTGTTCCGCCATGCTGTGTTATCTTCTGTTTTACGTCTTTATAACGGATGATCA
>JAAKFB010000181.1 GCA_011065235.1 Chlamydiota bacterium
TCAAAATGGTGGTGCAAGGGAGAACACAAAAAGACCCTCTTTTTGCTTCGATAGCGATAGCTCACGACTTGCAAAATCACCGAGAGGGCTTCCAAAACAAAAATCCCTCCGCACAGCGCCAGTAAAAACTCGCGACGCAGCATCACGGCGCTAATCCCCAAAATCCCCCCGAGGGCAAGTGATCCCGTATCGCCCATGAATACTTGCGCGGGATACCCGTTGTACCACAAAAATCCCAGACACGCCCCTACCATCGCAAGCAAAAAAACGGCAATTTCCGAGCTTCCATCGATGTAGAGGATATTCAAATAGCGAGACATCTCAAGGTTGTTTGAGAAAAAGGCAAAGAGAGCCAACACCCCCGCCGACATGACAAGTGTTCCCGCTGCCAACCCATCGAGTCCATCGGTCAAATTCACCGCATTGGAGGCTCCGGTAATGACAACAATCGCAAATAACAAACCCAAAATCAACGCCGCGCCTTTCAAGACGAAAAAAGCCCCTTTTTTGAACGGGAGAAAATAGCGACTCATATACTCTTGCGTCGTCAAGGTTTCTGATGTGAGATTCACCTGACGATCTCGGATCGAATGGGTTTGTATTTTCGCGGGTGGAGGCTGAAAAAATCGCCCTGTTTCCAGTGCACCTGGCGCCCACATCAAATAGATGCCGATTGCAGCGGCAAGGAGCACCTGCAGCCCGAACTTTTTCTTCGCACGTATCCCCTTTGAATTTTTGTGTTTCATTTTCAAATAGTCATCCACACCACCCAGAATCCCTAAATAAAGCATTGCCACAAGGAATATAAGCGTGAAAATGCTCGTCAAATCCATCCACAAAATAAGTGCGACGAGCATCGAAAAGAGGATCAATACCCCGCCCATTGTCGGCGTGTTTTTTTTCTTCTTATGCAGCTCGACGAGCATAGGACAATCGTCCACCCGAATCGACTGACCGGTTTTCAGCTCATACAAACGCCGGATGCAATAAGGACCGAGAAAAATGGTGATGAGAAGAGTTGTGATCGCTGCGAGCAGCATCCGTGTCGACGAATAAGAAAAAGCGCTCGGCACATGGATCCCGTGATGGGCCAAAAAGCGGATCAATAATAATAGCATCTAATCTTCTAGTATTTCCCAAAGTTTTAAGCCGTTTGAGCCTTTGATGAGCACCACATCTCCCGGCCTAAGAAAAGTTTCAAGTCGTTTTTTTATCTCAGCGAGATCAGAAAAGTGTTCCGCGCCCATGAAGCCTTCAGCCTCTTTTCCGATGGAGAAAAGATAATCCAAGTGCTCCTTGGCAACCATCCCCACCCTCTTGTGGTAGTGCGCAGAATAGCGACCCAAATCGGCCATAGCGCCCAAAATGCCAATGACCCTCCCCTCCCCTTGCGGTTTCGGCAAATTTTTAAGTGCCGCACTCATCGAGTCGGGATTGGCATTATAGCAATCTTGGATAAAAGTGATACCGTCTTTCTCGATCTTCTCAAAGCGCCGCTCATAGGGTTTTAGCTCCCTTACTCCACATTCAATCTCATACCAAGAAAGCCCCAAATACCGGGCCGCTGCGATCGCCCCGAGCGCATTTTCCTTTAAATGCTCCGCCTCAAAAGGAAGTTTGATCTCCAGCTCTTTCAATGAAAAATCCCCATCGGGCCCATAGATCCACTTGGGGACATTTCCCGCATACAAAATCGCCTCAAACTGAGCTGCCTGGGAGCTGATGATTCCCCATTTCGTTCGCATGTGGGAGAAAATCTCTGCTTTTGCTTCGGCAATTTCATGCAAATCTCCACCTACAATCCCTGCAGGAGCAATCCGCGTTACGATCGCCAGATCGGGAGGAGCAATATCGACAAGCCGCGCAATCTGCCCCTTCTCGCTCATCCCCATTTCAAGAATGAGCACATCGTACTCCCCTTGCAGATTGAGCACAGTCAACGGGAGAGTCAGCTGCGTATTTTGACTCCCCTCAGTTTTTGCCACCCGGAATTTCTTCTCAAGAATTGTGGCTAAAAACTCCTTAGTCGTCGTTTTGCCCATCGAGCCGGTGATCCCGATCACCCGCTCTTTCCTCTTTAAAAAAGAGCTCTTGGCTAGCTCCTGGAGGGTTTGCTGCACATCCTCCACCCTCAAGAGCTCGAGGCCAAAATCAGCTCCTGTGTACAGACTGGAAACCACTGCCCCTAGGGCCCCTTTGGCGGCCACATCCTGCAAGAAACGGTGTCCATCGACTTTTTCTCCCCTCAGGGCGAAAAAAAGCCCTCCCGGGCGCACCTGGCGGCTATCGATGGCAAAATGCGCTGCTGAATTAAGTTCCAGAAAGTCAGAGATTTGCTTGGAAATGAAGCGATTCATGTCCAAATTATCGCAAAATATGCCCCCAATTTCAACAGCAATTTTTTCAACTTCCATCCCTTCTACATAATTAAAATTTAACTACTATTTAATAAAATATTTAGCAGCAATTTACAATTACTGCTCGATTTAATAAAATATACGACAAGCTATTATTAATATTTTAACAAAGGTATATTTATGTCTTCACCCCTATCCCTTGAAAAATTACTTTCCATGGGCTCCGCCAATTTCTTTCGTGAACACTTCAAAGAAAATTTGGGCATCAAAGATGTCGAGAATTTGCAAGTAACGAGCAAAACCTGTAAAAAAGCCCTCGATCATTTCGAAAATCAATCTCCTTTTCACAAGCCTCTAAAGGATACTGCAAGACGAAAGGAATTTAAAGAGGTCCAAGTTAGCCATCGAGCTAAGAAACTACAAGTGCAGAAACGAAAAGTAGATGGACAGACACCTCCAATTGAAGATTGTCGACAAAAGATTCATGAGCAAATTGATTCCGGTGAGATTTCAATCCCAAAAAATCCGGGTAAAACATTGCGTAAGAAATTGTTTTAACCCCTGAGGGTTTTAATAATTGTATAGCGTATTCCTCGAATTGATTGCCTGTTGATCTCTCAAAGCTTGAGCCAGTTGATCTAAAGTGCTTACTATATTTACAGCGTTCTTCAACTGCTTTAAATTCGTCAGGATTACAGATGTTTGGGATCCATCTCCTGTTGAAAGGTGACTGACATTAAAATGCCCCTCAATATAGTCTGATAAATTAATAGATAATTTTTTCATTTCTGTGACTAGCTCACCTCTTTGGGATTCCGAAGCATCTAAATATTTATGGTTTTGGATTTGCGTAACCACGCTGGAAAGAAGAATAGGTTGTGTCATTTTTACCGCTCCTGGTTGAGATTCAAAAAGGGTACATACTCACCTCTATCAGAATTTTTCTTCAACTCAAAATTGTACAAAATCGAGTCCAACTTGACGTCTTCGAGAATTTCCCGCATAATGAGCTGCTCTTTTTGAGGTGGTATGGCCAAGTGGTAAGGCAGGAGCCTGCAAAGCTCCCATTCCCCAGTTCGAATCTGGGTGCCACCTATGCTGTACTTAGTCGCCACGCCCATCGGCAATCTCGCTGACATCACCTTCAGAGCCGTCGAAACGCTGAAAAGCGTCGATTTAATCTTATGCGAAGACACGCGCACAAGCGGGATTTTGCTGAAAAACTATGACATCAAAACCCGCAAAAGAAGCTTCCACCTGTTTAATGAAAAAAAAATGGAAGATTCGATCATCCGCGATTTAAAGGCTGGCAAACAGATCGCCCTCATCTCCGATGCGGCCACGCCAGCGATATAAGATACGGGACAAAGACACAATCAACAATGGCACCAAACAGGAAACGCT
>JAAKFB010000182.1 GCA_011065235.1 Chlamydiota bacterium
CGACAATAGCGGTTTTTCCAACGCCTGCTTCTCCGACGAGAACCGGATTGTTTTTGCGGCGGCGGCAGAGAATGAGGATGAGGCGTTCGACCTCTTCTATGCGTCCGATTACCGGATCTAGCTTGTTTTCTTTACTGAGTTCTGTGAGATCGTGTCCATAAGCGCGCAGGGCTGGAAGCTTTTCTGCTATGGTGCTTTTCTCGCCAGGCTTAGCACCTGGTGCACCGCCACTGGATGTGCCCATGGGAGGGAGTTGGAGATTGAAGGTTTCGAGCTCTTTGAGAACCTCTTTACGGATATCCTTGAGGTTGACATTGAGATTTTCTAGGACTTGAGCTGCTACTCCATCTGTTTGGCGCAAAAGGGCAAGAAGGAGGTGTTCTGTACCCACGTAGTTGTGATTGAGGGCAGTGGCTTCTTCATTGGCAAATTCAAAGACTTTTTTCACTTTTCCCGTGAGGGCAGGATCGCCATAAACTTGGATCTCAGGACCAAATCCGACCAAGCGTTCGACCTCAGCGCGCACCGTCTCATAATCGAGGTTGAGATTGCGCAATACATTGACTGCAATCCCTTGTCCGAGCTTGAGAAGGCCCAAAAGGACATGCTCGGTCCCTAAGTAGTTGTGGTTAAGTCTCTGAGCTTCCTTTTTGGCAAGCTTGATGACTTGTTTAGCGCGGTTGGTGAATTTGTCAAACATCATATTACAATTACCCCTCTGAGGTGCTGTGTGAAGTTTAAGTCTTATAGACCATTTTTCGCAAATTGAAGAAAGATTATCAAGTAAAGATTTAGGTTTTTTGAAAAATAAATCCCAAGTCGTTGACCGTGAAAAAATAATCCCTTATGCTGATTGCTTATTGAATTATTAACAAATGAAGAAGATAGACACCGTCTGTTGCCATTTTAGTGAAAATGAGTACAAAATTCTCCAATTCAGCCACTGAGATCAAATGGAATATTCTCGATACGGGTATCCATTCTGCAGAAGAAAACATGCTTTTGGATGCAGAGCTGCTCGATACGCTCGATCAGCATGCGTTGCCTATTCTCCATTTCTATGATTGGGAAGGAGATAGCGCGACCTATGGATATTTTATCGATCCGAGCGCTTTTCTCAATTTAGAAGAGGCAGACAAAAGGGGACTTCAACTTGCTAAGCGGCCTACGGGAGGTGGGATTGTCTTCCATATATGGGATTTGGCGTTTTCCATTCTGATTCCGTCCAATCATGACCATTTCTCTGAAAATACACTCGATAACTACGCCTTTGTCAACAATGCTGTCTTGTCTGCGACTGCAGCTTTTTTAAGCGATCGCCCAAAACTCGAGCTCATTGGAGAAGATGCAAAAGCGCTCGATTCTTCGTGCATGCGTTTTTGCATGGCACGACCGACGAAATACGATGTAGTCCTGCAGGGGAAAAAAATCGCAGGTGCTGCCCAGCGCAAGACGAAAAAGGGATTTTTACACCAGGGAACCATCGCACTGAAAATGCCCTCTGAAGAATATTTGAAAGCAGTTCTACAATCCGAGACGAAAGTTTTAGAAGCGATTCAGGCCAACACGCTGCCTCTGCTCGGGCCAGATGAAGATTTACAGGAAGGGCGCATGGCCCTTCGCGAAGCTCTACAAAACCAACTTACAAGAGAATACCAGTATGAAACCTAAGACAGCGATTACCCCTACCCGCGAAGAAAACTACCCTGAGTGGTATCAGCAAGTCATCCGCGCAGCGGATATGGCGGAAAATGCCCCAGTACGGGGGTGCATGGTCATCAAGCCTTGGGGATGGAAAATCTGGGAAAACATCCGGAGGCAACTCGATGTGGAATTTCGTGCCAAAGGGGTTGAAAACGCCTATTTCCCTTTATTTATTCCGCTGAGCTTTTTTGAGAAAGAGGCCAAGCATGTCTCGGGATTTGCAAAAGAGTGCGCCGTTGTGACGCACCATCGCCTCGAGCAAAATAAAGAGGGAAAGCTCATTCCCGCAGGCGAGCTCGAAGAACCACTCATCGTCCGCCCAACCTCTGAGATGATTATTGGAGAGAGCTTTTCGAAATGGATCACTTCTTATCGGGACCTCCCACTCAAAATCAACCAGTGGGCCAATGTCGTCCGTTGGGAGATGCGGCCACGTATTTTCTTGCGCACATCAGAATTCCTCTGGCAAGAAGGGCATACCGTGCATGCATCAAAAGAGGAAGCATCCGATTTTGCCTTGCAAATGCTCCAGGTCTATAACCGCTTTGGTCACGAAGTACTTGCTTTACCCTTTATTACGGGAAAAAAAACAGAAAGCGAACGTTTTCCCGGGGCCGTAGACACCTATACAATTGAAGGGATGATGCAAGATCGCAAAGCTCTGCAAGGGGGAACTTCCCATTATTTTGGTCAGGGTTTTGCCAAAGCGTCAAATATCCGCTTTCGCGATGCAGAAGGAGCAGAAGAATTTGGATGGACCACATCGTGGGGGGCTTCCACACGCCTAATTGGTGCGATGATCATGACCCACAGCGATGATGATGGACTCATTTTGCCCCCGCGCATCGCCTCTTCACATGTCGTCTTAGTTCCCATCATTCACAAAGATGAAGTACGTGCTGAAGTGCTATCCTATTGCCATCAGCTGGCAGAGGAGCTCCGCACACTCGATTATCACGGGCAGAAAATCGACGTGATCGTCGATGAGCGGGACTTGCGTGGGGGAGAAAAGACCTGGTCATGGATCAAGAAGGGAGTGCCCATTCGCCTAGAGATCGGACCTCGTGACATCGCAGAGGACAAATTGGTGATGGCAAGACGCGACAAATCTCACAAAGAGAAGACATTCCTGAAAAAACAAGAGTTTGTTCAAAATCTACCCATTCTTCTAGACGAGATTCAAAATACAATCTATCAGCGGGCGCTAAAATATCGCGATGAGAACATAGTCAAAATCGATGATAAAGAGAGTTTTTACGCCTTTTTCACACCTAAAAACAAAGAAAGGCCCGAAATCCATGGGGGATTTGCCTTTACCCACTGGTGTGGGGAAGCTGCTTCCGAGGAGCAGATTCAAAAAGATCTAGGGGTGACGATCCGCTGCATTCCCGATGGGATGGAAAAAGAGGCTGGAACCTGTCCGTTCACGGGCAAGCCAAGTCCACAAAGGGTCCTTTTCGCTAAATCTTACTAGAATTTAATGTTTTGCATATCTCGTTGCATTTGCTCGAGATCTTGCATGACCATATTTAGGGCATCAGCGTTGGGTTTTTGTTTAAGTCTTTCGAAGTCACGGACTAAAGTTTCAAAGTCCTCGATATATTTCTTATTGATTTCAGGCATGAGTCTCCTCCTCTTCTATTACCATACAATAACTAATTTCTTATTGTAGTTCAATATAGAATTCATTATCCGAATGTTAATTTCTTTATTTTAGGTATTTAATTTTCTCTAGGGTTAATCTCCAGCGAAAACCATCATCGAAACCTCAAAAATCGCTGGCTATGCTGTTTTAGTCAGCGAAAATCAAGGCTAAACCTTGACTTTTCGCTGGATATAACCCAAGTTGCTACCCTAAAAACGATAAATTAGGCTTTGGCTTCTACTCGAATTCGATCTTCGTTCAGCGGCTATGGGCCCGTAAAGAAATAACCTGACAATCCTCGAGGGAAAAATCGATTCATCTCCCGATGATTTTCCCTTGTAGATATTGCAGGAATATCTACTGCGGAAAAATCCTCAAGATCTGAACCGTTT
>JAAKFB010000183.1 GCA_011065235.1 Chlamydiota bacterium
AAAGATTCTCTTTAACTTTCTATTGGGCTCTTTTAGCCTCTTCATTATAGTAATATCGCGACTGGCTTTTACAGTTATAATAAAATCTTTGGTAACACTCTTTTTTCACTTTTTGAGAGTACTTATTTCAGGGAGTTTATAGAACGTATTATTGATTTCTACGGTTTGGAAATCTTCGTCATAGTGGGTTAAAAATTTTTTTGCAGCGAGGTCTTTGGGATAATAGGGCCCTTTCCAGTGCATATAATGCCATCCCGAAGTCCAAATGTGAATTCTTGCTTTTGCCTTTCCCATATTAGGGACCTTCTCTGAATTCATTCCACCACCAATAAGAGCCCTCTTTTTCTCTATGAGAAGCTCTTCAAGCTCCACAAGCTCAATTTGAGTTTGCTCCGCTTTCCAGAGCATTCTCCTAGAAAAAAATCTTGGCTCTTGGAGATGAGAAGCAATTCAGAGAAGGTCTCTTATGTATTCGTATCATGCAAAAATTTGTTTTTCTAGGACTGATTCTTGGAATTAAAATTCAAGATTTGCAGTGATTCCGTTTTTTACCTTATGAATGGCTGCGTGGCACTCTTTGTCCACAAAAAAGCAGCCCAGAGAGAACTTATCGAGTCGACTTCTTAGAGATCGACTTGAGCTCACGATTCATGAAAAAAGTCAGAAGCGTGCGGATTGCCACGAGAGACGCCAAAATTCCCACTGAATAAAAATCGGGAGCTGTTGTGGTTTCGATCACATCTGCGGACACAATAAATTCCAGCCCCAAGATAATCGTTCGACCGAATTGTAGGCGAATGAGGTCGATCGAGCCTATTTTGCGGACTTTTTTGCAATGACAGACGAAGTTATAAAAAGCGACGCAAGCTCCCCATAAAATGACCAAAACACCAATCAGCGAGATGATCCGCTTGATGAGAAAGAGGATCAGCATTAGGGCAGTGGCTCCGTCGGGGATAGTAAAAATTTGCTGTAACCAATCCATGAGGTCACCTTAGTTAAGGGGGTTTTTAGGCAAAAGCAACCATAATTTGTGGTTATATAACCATAAATTATGGTTGTTGACAAGAAAATCGTAAAAACCATAGAATGAGGTTATATAACTATAAAAAGAGGTGGAAGTCCTTTATGCTAGAGAGACTGTTTGGGAATCAAAACACGGAGAAAATTTTATTTTTTCTTCTGGAAAACGATAAGTGCTATGGGACTCAGCTGAGCAAATATTTTGAATCGGCTCTTTCAGGGTTTCAGAATACACTCGATAAATTGGAATACGCTGGAGTTTTAGTTAGTTTTTTGGAAGGAAGGACCCGTATTTATCAGTTTAATCCAACGTATCCTTTTCTAAACGAATTAACAAATCTTCTTAAGCGTGCATATGAATTTTTGCCTGATGACATCAAAGAAAAATATTACGAAAAAAGAGTGCGCAGACGTCCTAGAAGAAAAGGAAAACCCTTATGAAAATCGAAATTTCAAAAATGACACTTAAAGAGTTAGCTGGCTTTATAACAGAAAAGCTTAAAGAACATGGGATTGATTGCATTTTAGTGGGTGGAGCATGTGTAACAATTTATTCTAAGAACAAGTATCATTCTTATGATCTCGATTTTGTTACCTATGAAGACTTTAGCAAAGTGCAAAATGTTCTAAAGGGAAATGGATTTCAAAAAGAAGGAAGGTATTTTGTCTATAAAGGTTGTGAATATTTTATTGATTTTGTCTCATCACCAGTAGCAATTAGTCGTGATCTGGTAAAGAAATTTACATCTTTAAAAACACCTTATGGAAAAATCATTTTGTTAACAGCACACGATTGTGTCAAAGATAGGCTTTCAAGCTATTTTCATTGGGATGATTTGCAGGCTTTGGACCAAGCTGAATTGGTTTACAAGCAAAATGCTAATTCAATCAATCTAAAGAATTTGGAAAAGTGGGCAAAAAGAGAAAGAAAAGAAGAGAAATTTCATCGATTCAAAGAGAATATCAAGGTTTGATGGCGCTAAGAGGGTGTATGCGAATTCATTCCGCTGCCCTCGAGCAGGAAAACGGTTCAGATCTTGAGAATTTTTCCGCAGTGGATATTCCTGCAATATCTACAAGGGAAAATCATCGGGAGATGAATCGATTTTTCCCTCGAGGATTATCAGGTTATTTCTTTACGGGCACTAAATAGACCATAGCGCATGGACTTGGTGTTGTAAGCTGTCCAGATGCGGAAAAGGGTTTTGGCAAAGACCCTCTCAGTGGAATCCTTGTCGAATAAGTAGCGTCGCAAGGAGCGATCCGCAATCACCGCTTTGGTTGTCCGGTAGGCGCAGATAGCCCAGGTTTTTTTGACTTTGTTTGAGATGTCTTGAAAAGTAATTTCACGTAGGCCACTAGATTCCATCATTTTTTGGTAGTCTTCTTCAGAACCCATGCTCGGAAGGCGCCCCTCTCGACAAATGGGCTCAAGGAGATATTTGACTTCCCATTTCGCGGGAGTGTGTTTCGCAAGCCACGCGCATGTGACAAAGCGTCCTCCTGGTTTGAGAAGGCGCATGGCCTCGTCAAAGAATTTTGGCTTGTCGACCATATGCTCAGAGCTTTCAATGGAAAATACCACGTCAAAAGAGCCTTCTGAAAAATCGTTGCGTAGGAAATCTCCAAGGATGTAGCGGGGGTTGCTCGATTCGGGATCGTGGGCTCTTGCGTGTTGCCACTGCGACTTGGAGAGGGGCAGAGCAGTGAGTTGAGCCTCTTTGTGCTTCGATAGGTAGCGGGAAGTAGCTCCATAGCCACAACCGATGTCGAGAACATTACACGTATCATCAATTTTTCCGGCCTCCGCGACGAGTTCGATCAATCCTTCTGTCGCTTGCTGGACCGATTCGGTGCCGTATTTCCAATAGCCGTGATGGAGATGTTCTCCCCAAAGTTGTCGATAGTATTTGTCTAGGCTATTATAATGCTGTGCAACCGCCTCAGCAGTTTGTTTTTCTTCTGGATAAATCATATTTTCACTGTATGGGAATGTATAAATAATGGGAATACATGGTTGAAGAAAAGATCATTGAAAAAGTGAATTCTTTAGAAGAGGATGGTTTTTTGGAATGCACATTTGAGGGGTGTGATTTTTCTAATGCGGATTTTTCAAAAAAGCGGTTCCTCAATTGCAAATTCTTTCGTTGCAATTGGACTGCGACAAAGGTTGAAAATACCCGTTTGCAAGAGGTGTCTTTTGTCGAGTCCAAGGTGATGGGAGTGGATTTCACACTTTGTGATCCTGCCTTCTTACGCCTCTTTTTTGAAAAGTGCTTGCTCCGAGGTTGCAATTTCACAGAGATGAAATTGCAAGGATCGAAATTTATCACATCAGATGTGAAGGAATGTCATTTTGTCCAAAGTGATTTAAAGAAAGCGAGCTTTAGGGGATCTAATCTAGAGGGAACGGCGTTTCATCATACCAATTTGGTAGAAGTAGACTTTGTAGAGGCGATTTATTATGCAATCGATCCACTCAACAATCCCTTGAAAAGTGCAAAATTCTCAAAACTCGAAGCATTAGCTCCTTTGCAAGGCCTAGAAATTACTCTTGAGTAAGGGCCCTAAGGGCCCGTAAAGAAATAACTTGGGCAATCCTCGAGGGAAAAATCGATTCATCTCTCGATGATTTTCCCTTGTAGATATTGCAGGAATATCTACTGCGGAAAAATCCTCAAGATCTGAAC
>JAAKFB010000184.1 GCA_011065235.1 Chlamydiota bacterium
AACGGTTCAGATCTTGAGGATTTTTCCGCAGTAGATATTCCTGCAATATCTACAAGGGAAAATCATCGAGAGATGAATCGATTTTTCCCTCGAGGATTGTCAGGTTATTTCTTTACGGGCCCTAACTGAGTTTGTGGACAGTCTCTTAGTCTTTTTCCGATTCAGGTTCAATCCGAACAAGCTCGTAGCGATAGGGAGGCTTAATTTCGACAACTTTTCCATCGCGGACAAAAACAAGTGCAGTGCCTGTACGGACAGCTGTTTCAAAAGCCGTTTGAAAGCTCCGTTCATGAGCTTTTAATATCATCTCATTTAAATCATCACTCATGCGCAACCTCTTCTAATTTTTTCCAAATTAGATCGTCAAGTATGTCTAAAGAATCATCTCGATTTTTTCGAGCAATCATCATCATCTCGGATTTTTCTGAAGAATTATTCAAAATATTCGCAGTATCTACAAGCGGAAGGTAATGAGAAACCAAATTTTTTATCCCGAGATAATACCGCCTAATAATCGTTTCCTTCGGAATATGATGTCCCCCTTGTTTCACTCTTTGAGCGACCCGCTTAACTGCCTGTTCAGAACTTGCTAGCCATAAAAATGTCAGATTAATCTCATACCTCATACCCATTTGATTTTGCATTTTTTAAATGATTTATATAATTTTTTCCAGAGCCAGTGGTTTCGAAAGCAAAATTCTTACTCACTGCTAAAAGCTCTTTAAGCCTGCTGACCATTAATTTGCTCGCAGTTAAAGCCATACTTTCAGGATGCAAAGGAGAAAGACCTTTCGCTATCTCATCTGCATTAATAAACTCGTAGATTACTTTAGGATCGCTTCTAACCAATTCGAGTGTTAGGGTTGTCTTCCCAGCACCATTTGGACCAGCAATCATTAGAACTTTTTTTGCCATCTGGCAACTCTCCCAAAACGATAATATCATAAAAATAATAAAATAAAAAATTTAAAAAAACACAGGGTTCTCAGAAGCATAGAGAAGATTTATTCTGCAGATTTTTCAAACTGAAACTCGAGCATGTTTTCGAGCTGTTTCTTGATTTTTTTTGCGCGTGGCAGTTTGAAAGAGCTGACGACGAGCGTTTCGAGCTCTGCAATTTCTTTCTCGAGAAACTTGTTCTCTTCGTCGAGGGCTTTGAGAATGGATAGAAGCATCTCTTCTTCCTGGCTGCTGTCGAGTTTTTCCATCGCCTGCTGTTTTTTTAACACAATTAAATGCCCTTCGATCATGAAGAGACGGCGTCTGGTTTGGTCGAGGATGAGCGATTTCTCATCAAATTGCTCTCGCAGCTGTTTGTGCTGGCTCAGGAGGTCTTTTGGAGTCTTTTTTTCTCGTTCTTGCTCCAAAAAATGTATTTGACGAAGCTTTCGCAATTCCTCTAATGCATCGTCGAGAGAAGTTTGATAAGAAGTGAGGTGATTTTTATTGGCATTTGACTCTTCGAAAAGCTCTTCATACCCTTGATGCAATTCGTCCTTTTCTCCTTCAATCGCAACAAAGGCCTCTTCCAACTGATCGACTTTTCTTCGATAAAGATGCTGCGTTTCTTCTAACACCTCTTTCAGATTGGACGCCTCTTGATCTTTTTGGGTCCCTTCATTCTGAAGGTTTTTTTCGAGGAAAAGCACTTCCTTATAAATCAAATAGGTGATTCCAGAAGCGAGAAAAATGGAAATCCCGAGGCCAAACATCCAAGCGGGTCTCCCAAGGAGAAATGCGGTCTTGTAAAAGAGGAGCAGGGTTGCTGCAAGCAAAGCCCCTGGCCCAAATAGAATCCAAAAATTAGCCTTTTTCATTAAGCTGCGTAAATATTCTTCCCATGGTCAAAAACCCTTTCTCAAAGCGATCTAAACCAAAATGCTCATTGGGGGCATGTATTTGATCACTATCGAGCCCATAGCCCATCATGACTGTTTCTCCACCGCTTGCTTTTGCAAGCTCCATCACAATGGGAATTGACCCTCCTGAAAGGACCTTTTTGCAGGGGCTTCCCATGACTTCTTCATACGCTTTTGATGCGAGTTTAGCAATCAAAGAATCCCGATTTCCCTTGAAAGCGGGATGTCCACAGATCTCTTTAAATGTCACTTCCATTCCAGGCGGAATACTCTTTAGAAGATGCGCTTGAAGCTCTGAGAGAATTTCATTGGGATCTTGATTGGGAACTAAGCGGCATGAAATTTTGGCTGTTGCTGTTGCCGGCAAAACGGTCTTAAACCCCTTGCTAGTATATCCCCCCTCGATTCCATTGATTTCAAACGTAGGCCGAATGCTCGCCGACTGGCCGATAGTGTAGCCCGGCTCAGGCCCAAACAGCCGGAGCCCAAACTCTTTTTTCACCTCTTCTTCGTCATTTCGAGTACAAAATTCTTGGCTTCGTCTTCGCTCATTTCTTCTACAGCATCATAAAAGTGGGGAATTGCTACTTTTCCAGAGGAATTCCAACAAGTGGAGAGGGCGGTGGCAAGGGCGCGGATGGGATTATAAGCAACACCCCCCAGTGCCCCAGAGTGCATGTCGACGTCGGCACCTTTGCACGTGATTTCCATGGTGATGATCCCACGGAGCCCCAACGTAATAGCAGGAGTCTCTGCATCGGGAATTGTCGAATCAATCGCAAGCATGTAATCACACTTGAGCTCTTCTTTTTTTGCTTCTATCGCAGCACGCGTTCCCTCACTTCCTCTTTCTTCCTCTCCTTCGATGAAAAGCTTGAGATTGAAGTTCAACTCACCACAGAGCTCAAGAAGGGCTTTAATCGCTGTGATGGAATAAAAGCACTGCCCTTTATTGTCTTGTGCGCCGCGAGCGTAGACCTTTCCGTCTCTTACCGTAGGTTCAAAAGGATCGGATTCCCACAGCTCTAATGGGTCCACGGGTTGTACGTCATAGTGTTGGTAGACCAACAAGGTAGGGCGATTTTCTGCTTTGCAATGTGTTGCAAAAACAACGGGCTGTCCGGATGTTTCCCAAAGCGCGGTTTCCATGCCACACTCTTTGAGATACTCGGCAAGCCAGCTTGCGCACGCTTTTGTATCGCGATCGAAAGTAGGATCTGTTCCAATGCTTTTAAAGGTTAGAAAATGAAAAAAATCTTGAAAAATCTTCTCACGATGATTTGAGAACCAATTTTCCCAGGCACTTAGACTCATTGCCCAAGAATAGCAGAAATTTCTAATTTCCGATAGACGTGACTTCAGATGATGGTGAGAGTTGACCGCCTAAAATCGATTGCGCATTTTCCAGGAGATACGCGGCAAGGATTTCATCCCCTTCATAAGTCATCTCAACATGCATTTTTCCGTCTTCATTTGGCTCATTACAACTAATGCAAATTTTACAGGCACTCTTCTTTTGACGTCGGCGCATTTTGAGTCTCTCGTTAAAGGGTTATTCCTGATAAATGTCATACGTCTAATTTATATGCAAATAAAAACAAATTTGGTATTTTTTAAGAAAATATCAAGGGTATTCATTATGAGATTCTTCAAACGTATTTTCCTTTTCTTAGGGCCCGTAAAGAAATAACCTGACAATCCTCGAGCAGGAAAACGGTTCAGATCTTGAGGATTTTTCCGCAGTAGATATTCCTGCAATATCTACAAGGGAAAATCATCGAGAGATGAATC
>JAAKFB010000185.1 GCA_011065235.1 Chlamydiota bacterium
AAAGCACTGGGTATTAATGGGACAATTATAAATAAAAGCTTTACAAAAAACATATAAACTGCTACAATTTAGTTATGAGATAAAAATAATGGATAAATAATATGACTATTAATCATCAAGTTACAAATCAACTCATTCTTTCTGAAGGTTATCTTGTAATTGCAAATAAAGCAATTGACAAAGGCAGGGTTGAATACGCTGAAAAATACACTCAATTTGCCCTTGAATGCTTTCAAAAGGCTAGTCCTGATGAACACCTAGCATTGGAATTGGGCTTTCTTCAAGAGCGTTTACAGCAGCTCAAACTAGATGTTTCTCTTCGCATGCCTACTGAAGTGTCGAGTTCAGAAGCAAACTTCTCTCCTGAGGTGATGAGTGGTTTTGCCCCTGTCGGCATTACTAGACCCAAAGGAGTAATGAATTGTTGGGGGAACTCTCTTATGCAGACGATCACCAATTCTCCAGCTCTCACACGCAGTATTTTGGATAGTAGCAATCCAAACCTAAAGCCCATTCAGTCTCTTATCGGCATATATCATCAAGCTCAACAAAATCCTTCTGGACCAATTGATGCTTCTTTTGGGCAAATATTACGCCTATGGGCTTCCAGCGCCAGTAATAATTTTTCAAGTCAAGAAGATCCCGCTGATGTCTTTGCAGAAATCCTTTTCGAGTTAGGCCAAACGTACACCTTTCAACAAGAATTGATCTACCCAGATAGAAAAATCGCATCGAAAGATCAACAGGAACCTTACATTCTCTTCGAACCCAAATCTAATGTTCTTAACTTTCACGATGCGTTTACCGGATTTTTCAATTCGAACGTAGAAGGCGAATTCATGAAATCGCTCAAGTTTAAAACTGCTCCTGAAGATCTCGTGATCAAAGTTAAAAGAGATCCAAATTCTAATCTCGAAGTCTTGCGTATTCCTGAAACTTACGATTTGCATTCTAGTTTAACTATCAATAATGAGAAGGTTTCTTATGCACTCACCGGATGTTTGATTTTCTATGGAGATCATAACAATGGGCACTACATCTCATTACAAAAGAAACCCGATGGTTGGTACTTAATTAATGATCATCAAGTTAAAAAGATTACGGATTTGCAAGCTATAAATTTCAGAAAATCCGCGTATATGTTCCACTACTCAAAAGAGCAAACTACAGCTCCAATTCCTGTTGTACCCGTTGCTACTACTACCACTACTACTCCCGATGCTCCTATCATTAAAAACGTTGCAGCCCCCGCCAGTTGGAAAATGTGGGCTCTAAACGGAGCCCTTGCGATTACAGCGAATACGTGCCGTTTTGTCTTTCGAACCACAGTTGATTACTTATTTACTAAATTTAAAAAGGACTAATTTAAAAAATGTTCTATTCTAATTCAGTTTCCGCTCATCAAATGCGTACCACTATCGAAGACTGCATTGCACACATCAATAACAAGGATTCCGATCAGGCGCATATTTGTTTGGATGTAATAAAACAAAGAATTCAAGAATTAGGACGAGACTATCCAAAAGAGGGGAAAGCACTTGATAGTGCAAAAGAGCAATTGGAAGAGTTAAGAAAAAAAGTATCTCCTCTCGATTATTCTTATTCCGTCTATACAGAATTCCATATCCCAAATATCCCGGACTCAGCTTCTCGTCTTGAAACACGTCAGCAATCTGAAATTGTGCTCGATTTGGGAAGTCCCATGAAGAAATATGAAGACTTACATGATTTTAATGCCCTTTTCCGTCTAACTCGAATTGCACAGGACACGTATCTAGGACTCACTCAAGAAACGAGAATCAAGTTTGAGAAAGCCCCCGATGATCTCGTCATTAGGACAAACCGTCTTCAATATAGAACAATTGCAATTAAAAACGTTCCCGAAGACTTTACTCTTCCCAGTGAGCTTATCGATGAACATGCTCAATACAAACTGACTAAGTGTCATGTTCTAATGCCCGAGTTAAACTATGTCAAAGTTTTAGAAAAGAAGACCCATGGTTGGTTTATCGGAAATGATAGAATTCGCCCCAATGACGTGAATGGATATCTCAAGTACGGATATGCTTTTCATTACGCTAGAATCAATAAGCCTGCTACTCCTACAGCTGTCGTTCCAACCACCATTACTCCTCAAACCATAAGCTGGAAAATGTTGGCATGGAAAGCCTCTGTCGCAACCTGTGGTTTTCTGTGGAGATCCTTCACTGGAGGAATCGAATATATGCTGCGGAGTTCTAAAAAAACTGACTAAATATCCGCGCAAGATCGTGATAGGTCACGTAGATAAAGAATCCAATTACCAAAATAATGAAAGGAAAAATCAACCGCTCCCTTGTTTTGTAGGCGAGTGGTTTTTTTGTGACCCCTTCCCACGCGGCAAATACGATGTGTCCCCCATCGAGTACGGGGATCGGAAGGAGGTTGATCAGGCCGAGATTCAAGCTGATCATTCCAAGCCAATAGAGGGCTTCTTTTGCGCCTACACTCCAACCATATTGGATCACTTGCACGATGCCGATTGGCCCAGCGAGATGCTTGGGACTGATCGATCCCACAAAGAGGGCAAAGAAGGTTTTGTAAATCTGTTGAAAGACGTCTCCAAACATGGCGACTGGAGAGGGGTTGTATGAGACTGTTTTATCCTGCAAGCTAATGCCCAACATTTTCCGGTTTTGATACAGTTGAAACTCTTTTTCCGCTTCTTCTCGCTGCTTAGAATCGGAGATTTTCTCAATCGATTTTTGATATTTTTCGAGCCTTTCTTCCCGTAATTTCCCTTGCTCAGGTGTTAGGTGGAAATGCTGCATCGCAACAGGCGTGATCGGCTTTAACAGGCGTAAAGGACCCTCATCGGAAACAAGCGTTTCAGTTCCAATTGAGCGGGTGATTTTTTGAAGTTGTTTGACATCAAAAGATCCTTGAAACCCTTTGTCCGCATCGGTCCAGAGCACCGGCTTGCCCTTCTCGATTTTTCTGACGATGAGCAGAGTTTTGGGGGCTTGCAATTCTTTCAATAAATCATATCCCGAAGTGACTTTTTGTCCCTGGATGGCGAGGATTTGATCTCCTTGCTCAAGGGGAATTTCACTCTGGGCGCGATCCCCTGCCTTAAAGTTCAGTTTGGAGCGGGATTTTTCATCGATATAGCCTAAAGCACCTTGAACTTCTCCATCGGCATTGATGCTATAAGGGATGTACTTGAGGTCATCGACTTTGGCTTTAAGCTTTGCCTCGTCGCGCCAGTCATCGATTTCGTCTTTCTCGGCTGTCGTGAGGCGTAAATCAGCAATGTTGAGATGGGGCACGCGCGTCAAAAAGGTCCGATTTCCCCGTTTGACGGTCAAGAGGACCTTGGGACTATTGATCGTTTCCATCAGCTGCATTTTGGAGAAAATGAGCGCTCCATCTGCCCAAATGATCCGATCCCCATAGGCAATGCCACTTCCTACAAGAGGGGAGTCCGGAAGGAGCTCATTGGGAGCGCCGCTCGGCATCTTGTCGTAGATCAGGTACTGCGCAGGGATCATCGACCCGCGGATGCGGAGGATTTTTTCCATCACATCGAGATTTTTCTCTAGCGGGAAGCTGTATGTGAAGGGG
>JAAKFB010000186.1 GCA_011065235.1 Chlamydiota bacterium
CGTTTTACGCGCGCCTTAAGCCCTTTTGCGCTGAGGACCTTCTCGTGAACCTGCTGTTTCAGACAAGCCGTCAACGTCTCTCTCTTTACAGGCGTTGTTGGAAACTTCATTACCTTGGAAAGGACCGTTGCGAACGCCTTGTCCTGCAAAACAAGAGCATAGGTCTTTGGCGCCAGAGGAAGAACATAGTCAAAATAGTGAAAAGAAAGGCCCCCCGCATCAAGCTTCAGTTGAATCTCTCCCGTCTCCAAACACTTTCTATAGGGCTCGCCCAAAATAGGAAAGATCACCTTATTTTGCAGCGCACGCTTCTCACTATCCCAATCGATATCAAAGAAGCTGGCATACCGCGACTGGGGCCCGTGCTCAAGGACATCCTGCCACCACGCATTCATCCCTCCTTTAATCCCCATATGATTCGGAACGACATCGATGATGTTTTTCATCCCCAGCTCTTTGAGCTTGGCGCAAAAAGACTCAAACTCCTCATGCGTCCCAATCTTTGGATTGATCTTGTTCGGATTGGTGATGTCATAGCCGTGCTGAGAATAGGCGACATAATAAGGTGAGCAGTAGAGTCCATCGATCCCCAGCTTCTTAAGATAGGGAAGGATGGCAGTGGCCTTCTTAAAGTTGAACCCCTCATGCAACTGCAACCGATAGATCGAGGACGGAACATCAAGCTTTTTCACACCCACCTCCTATTTTTCTTATAGTGTTGAGTAATAAAAAAGTCTAGCCCCCTCTCGACAAAAAAAAGAGGGACTGCTAAGTTTTTTTTATGAAATATCTAACATCTTTTTTCGTCTTACTTTTCTTATCCACAAAATTATTAGCTGCAGAGCCCAAACTCCACGAGCTCATCTCCAGTTCCCAGATTGATGCGCGCCTAGAAGAGGTGTGTGCTAAGATCCACACAGACAATGAGGGGCGCCCTCTCTGCGTCATCGCCATCCTCAAAGGGTCGTACATGCTCCTTGCCGATCTCTCGAAACACCTCACCGTCCCCCACACGGTTGATTTTGTCAAAGCCAGCAGCTATGGCCAAAGAGGCACGAAGCGCGGAGGTCTCACCCTCCATGAAATCGGCACCCTTGACATTGAGAACAAAGACGTCCTCCTTATCGACGACATCTTCGATTCCGGCGTCACCCTTTCAACCGTTGTAGAGAAACTCCAAGAAAAAAATCCCCGTTCCATAAAAACCCTCGTCCTCCTATCCAAGAAAGTCCCAAAAGCCACCCCTTACGTCCCCAATTACGTCCTTTTTGAAATCGATGACCACTTCGTCATCGGCTACGGCCTCGATTTTAAAGAGTATTTTCGCAATCTAAACGGCGTCTACATCGTTGAAAACGACGATTTCACCTTCTTTGCTGAATAGAATCAAGAAATCGTAAAGAATTTCGTGTCAGGGCTAAGTAGAAATGTCCTCATGTCCAGCTAAGTTAAAATGTCCTCTTTCAGAGTGATGAGTACAGTTCATAATGTTGTTTGTTTGGCATCACTTCGTTCAAGAAAGAAGGCTATGCTCCCCCCATGGGGGGAGCGCGCCGCCTATCTCCAAGGATGATGCTTTCTGGGTTTTCTTTTCCTTGTTATCCACATACTTTCGAGCTCTTTGGTATCTACCGTTTTTGGGCTCTCAATTATTTTTTCCTTCCACTTTTTATATTCTACTCTTTTCCCCGCTACTCCTACATATTTAATCTTTCCACTCTTTTCATAGATATCGACGTGTTTTCCAGGAAGACGATTTCTATAGGGCGAGTCTATCTGATAAATCTTGTTCCCATAGCTAAATGATAGATCTTTTGCTATTACCCGCTTGCTCTTTTCTAGCAAAATTTCATCTAGTTTGTGGCTGGGCAGTAATTTGCGATGGGCATTTTGTGGGCTAGCTGGCTCCTTTCCGAATTTTTTATTATACTTTTTGCGATATTTTTCTAAATATGCATTTCCACCTTCCTGTGAACTGATATTCTCTTCTCGGAGTTCCTTGATTAGGCGATCCTGTAGTACTCCATTTGCCCTTTCAACTCTTCCCTTGGCTTGTGGACTATGAGCGCATATTAACTCGATATCTAGTTCTTTTAGGGCTCTATGAAAGGTAGTCTTCCCCTGGCATCCCTTCATATTCACTCGGAATATACTATGTTTATCGCTGTAGAAGGCCTTCGGCCTTCCACATCTCAAAAGATACTCTCTGAGAGTGGCAAAATAGTCATCCGTTGTCTCTGTGCGACAAAACCTCATTGCCATGATTTGGCTTGTTGCATCATCGACAAACACGAGTAAACAGCACTTTTCCCCTCGGTCTTCAAACCAATCATGGTAAGAACCATCTATCTGTACAAGTTCTCCCAAGCAGGATCGGCGTGTTCGACGGGCATAAACCTTTTGGTTTTTCTTCTTCTTTGCTTTCCATACTCCCCCTTGAATCATAATCTGTCTTATCGTTTCCTTGGCCAAAATGAGGGAATGTTTTTCGTGTAGTTTCTCTCTTACTAGTGTAGGTCCATAATCAGCATATTTGCTTTTTATTAGACTTAAAACTTTTTCTTTCATGTCACTGGCTATTTGATTATTACTCGGTTTGCCCCTGCGTTTAGAGATTAGCCCTGTAGGTCCTTCTCTTTGATAACGTTGCCATAGACGTCGAGCCTGTCTGTAGGAAATTCCCATTATCTGGGATGCTTCTTTTATAGATGTTTTTTTAGATCCAATCTGCTTCATTAAGGCATATTTGTCAGCTTCTTGTACCGTCATTTTAAGCTCCTGCTCCATGTCCTCTCCTTTCTTGTAAAGAGGACATCTTAACTTAGCCGGAAGAGGACATTACAACTTAGCTCCTACATCGTAAAGAATTTCGTTTTGAAAAATCCCTTCTACTGCTAGCATCGCCATTTTATTTTTACAAATCGGGCATTCTGCTGCACATTTTGCGAGTAGGACTCCCATAAAACAGAGGTCGTAATGAAGTCAAAACTACTTTTATCCCTAGGTCTCTCTCTTTCTATCATGGCATCTCCTGCCTTTGCTGACGAGGAGACAGCCGAAGACCAACCCGTGCTAGCTCCCCTTGAGCAGCTTCAAGAAGGCGAGCACATCACCGTTGGCTCAGAGCCTCTTCCCGAAGAGCTAAAAGAGCAAATGGAGAATGAGCGCGTAGAAAAATACCAAAAGTTTAAAACAAAGTCAGAGCAGAAATGCTCACTTATCCCCTCAAACATGCCACAAGCGCAAACTCTCTGTTCACGTGGCGCAAGCGCACAAACGCATCTTGCATCCTACTCCCACTCCTTGCACAGGCACTACCTCATCGGCGTCTCTAACGACGGCCGTTTCATCGACACAGAAGATGGCTCTCGTTGGGAAATCGCCCCCTCTGACTCTTACAAAGTCCTCAGATGGCGTGGAGACCAAACTTATGTGATCACACCCAACAACAACTGGCTCTCCTCATCAGAGTACCCCTACACCATCCTCAACCAACAACGCGGCTCCTCAGCAAAAACTAAGCTGATCTTAGGGCCTAGCTCCGAAGGACAAAACGTCCACTGGATCATCAACGACGATCCCTACCTACGCCGTCTC
>JAAKFB010000187.1 GCA_011065235.1 Chlamydiota bacterium
GCTTCCGTGTTGCTGAATCGCGCGACGGTGATGGGGGAACGGTCGTCGTTACGACTACGGTTGTCTCGCCGCTGGTCAGCTTCCGTCAACGGCGCGGCATTCGCGCAACCCTAGCATCACATCAGCACCATTTCTCCGCTGATACGTTCTTCAAGCACATCAGCACGATCTCAAGCCGCAAAGTGTATTGGGGCCGCCCCGACGTCTCGACGGGAGGTGGTGGTGGTGCTTCCCCTTCTGGTTCGTAGCCTTCAATGCTCTCATCAGCAGATTCTGTGAAAATGGCGATTGGTTGATTGACGCGGGCAGTGCTTCCTTCGCTAATGAGAATTTTGCGTACGTAGCCTGCATCTAGGGCGCTGTGTTCGACTGTGGCCTTATCGGTGGCGACTTCGATAAGGACGTCGCCGACTTCGACATGGTCCCCTTCTTTGACATGCCATTTTACAAGAGTCCCTTCTTCCATTGTGGGCGAGAGTTTGGGCATGGTTAGTGTAAAAGGCATTTCTTCTTCTCCATCAGTGCAAAATCTTAAGTATGGCCGCGATAATGCGCTCTTTTGTGGGCATGGTTTCTTTTTCGAGGACTTTCGAGTAGGGCATGGGAGTTTCGCGTTGGCACACCCGTTCGATTGGAGCATCGAGAAAGTCAAAACAATGTTCTTGAATTAGAAATCCGATCTCCGCGCAGATCCCGCTGAAAACATGCCCCTCTTCGACGAGAACGCACATGTGCGTTTTGCGTACGGAATCGGCGATGGTTGGCAGATCAAGCGGCTTTACGGTGCGCAAATCGATCAGTTCGACTTCAATCCCCTTTTTTGCAAGTTCTTCGGCTGCTTGGTGGCAGAGATTGACCATCCGGCTATGGGAAATGAGGGTGAGATGCGTTCCTTCTCTGACGATGTTAGCTTTGCCAATGGGAATGAGGTATTCCTCGGTGGGAATCTCCATTTTGTCACCATAAGAGAGCTCACATTCTAAAAAGAGGACCGGGTTGTTGTTGCGAATAGCGGTTTTGAGAAGGCCTTTAGCGTCGTAGGCGTTTCTGGGGGCCATGACAATGAGGCCAGGAAGGTTACCGTAGAGGGATTCGACGCAGTGGGAATGTTGGGAAGAGACCTGCGCAGCAGCGCCATTTGGTCCACGAAACACAATGGGGACAGAAAAGCGGTTGCCCGACATGTAGTGCATTTTGATCGCGTTGGAAATGATCTGGTCACAGCCGACAAATGAGAAGTTAAAGCTCATGAACTCGACGATGGGACGGAGGCCACACATCGCAGCACCAATTGCCAGACCTGCAAAACCAAGCTCTGAGATGGGTGTGTCGATCACTCGATCGGGGCCCCATTTGTCGAGCATCCCTTTGGTCACTTTATAGGCGCCATTGTACTCGGCAACCTCTTCCCCCAGAATGAGCACATGTTCATCGCGGGTCATCTCTTCGTCCATTGCTTGGCGAATGGCTTCTCTCATATCTACTGTTTGCGTCATGGTGCGAAAACGTCCTCTTCTAGATGAATCGGATCGGGCCACGGGCATTCATCTGCGTATTTCATCGAAGCTAGCACAATGTCTTTTTGCTCTTTGTCAAGGGCTTTGTAGGTCTCATCATCGATCATGTTAAAAGAAGACAGGGTCTTGAGCATGATGATCAGCGGGTCTCGTTCCATGCATTTTTCTAAATTTTCTTTGGTGCGATACAGACCCGGGTCAGAGACCGAATGGCCTTTAAAACGCTCGGTCATCACTTCGATAAGGACAGGGCGCGAATCTTTTTTCATTTCTTCAAAAACGTGCTTGAAACCTGCATAACAGTTGAAAAAATCCATCCCATCAAATGTGTAGCCTTGCATCGCATAACCAGGGGCTTTACGCTCGGCGATAGGCTCAACGCAAATGGCCCGATCGACATGTGTTCCCATCCCCCATTCGTTGTTTTCAATGACGTAGATACAGGGCAAATCCCAAAGCGATGCCAAATTCAATGACTCGTGAAAAGAACCTTGCGCAACCGCTCCTTCACCAAAAAAACAGACTGCCACATCTTTGGATTTTACATCCGTAATGTTGGGAAACTTCTTCTTGTAGTTGATCGCAAATGCAGCACCTGTCGCAATCGGAATCTGCCCTCCGACAATTCCAAAACCTCCGAGCAAGTCTTCTGTGAAAAAATGCATCGAACCGCCTCTACCCATCGCAATTCCGGCTGCCTTGCCATACAATTCGGACATGAGGTCATTGGGAGCGGCGCCGAGAAGAAGAGCGAGAGCGTGACAGCGGTATGAGGTGATCCACCACTGGTTCACTCCCATCGTGGCTAAAGCTGCTGTCTGCACGGCTTCTTGCCCCACGTAGGAATGAAAAAATCCTCCGACTTTCCCTTGGAGATACGCAGCTTCTGCACGGATTTCAAAATTGCGGATCAGGAGCATTTTTTTCAAATGCTCGATTAACGTCTCTTTTCCCAATTCCTTGATTACTTTTTCAAGGTCGTGGGAAAACACGTGATGCTCGCTTTTTTTACCTTCTGCCATATAGAGTCACGTTAAAAAAATTTTCCTAATCAATCAATGTTAAAAGCCCGGTCCTTGGGCTGTTTGAGCTGACTTAGGGATAAGGTTGGGGTTATTGGTTACTGGAACCCCGCGCAAATCGTCATCAGAATTGGCTTGAAAACATCCTGTCAGCCCCAAAAATACTAAACTCAAGCAAAGCAAAAATTTCATATGATTACTCCAATATCTCCTGTAAGAATACTCTCTAAGAGATTTTTTTTGTTCTTTTTTTCTTGGGATACAGGGTGAGGTATTCCTGATAGGCACGGCACTCATAGAGTTTCATGTGAGAGAATTGCATCAAATATTTTTGAGTGAGCTCTCGACTATCGATCACAACGGCATTTTCTTGGTGGCGCAGATGGGCATCATTCGTGAAATTGAAAGAACCTGTCCAAACCAAGTGATCACCAAAAATGCAAAATTTGTCGTGCATCAGTGCTTTGCGTTTTCTCTCTCCGAAACGGATCCCCTGATCCCACACAAACAAGGGCACTTTATCTTCTGAAAGTTGATTGACCGAGGAATGGGCTTTCACAGAAAACGGATCGACGATTACTTCAATGGCTACACCGCGCCCTTTTGCTCGTGAAAGTGCCTTTGCGATGCCCAAATGCGTCATCGAATAGATCGCCACTTTGATGCTCTTTTCTTCCTTATTGATAAGTTCGATAAGGCGATCAGCGAGCTGATCTTTTGGCGAAAAATACACCTTGCAATCGGCTTGCTCACCAAACATCAACACGGGGAGAATGAAAAACAGTAATCTAAAAAACTTCATCTTACTGACGGCGTGGAGACCCATTCCTTCAGGGATGGGAGGAAACGCCGCTCCATTTTTAAAAGTTGCAAATAAAAAGTTTTATGAGTATCTTTGCGCCTGTGAAACGAACAATTTCTCTTAAACTCAAGTTTTCTGAAGAAGATTACCAAGTTCTTTGTGAAATGCAAAGAACCTTTTCTCAGTCTTGCAGCCGAGTGTCGCAGTTGTCTGAGGAGCGCAATCGGGTTAAACTT
>JAAKFB010000188.1 GCA_011065235.1 Chlamydiota bacterium
GAGAGTCCCTGGATCTTTCGTGGAGGGTGGACACTCCTGGCTCATGGACATCTTCACTTGCAAACCATTAGGGAAGAAACATTCGTATGTGACGGGGATGGGCATAGACCTTTTTACTACTATTCATTTTGGCCTTCCATTACAGAGAAAGATGGTTCTACTCTGGATTATTTTATTAAAGGGAATTGGCTATCCAATGGAAAGATTGAACGACTGCCAAGTGAACAAAGGTCTAAAAAGAGCCCCCATCCAAATCCACGTCGTAATCCCCTCAACAATCGCCTGATCCTTGAAGAGACAAGAGCTACCCTTTTTCGATCAGATGGGAGCGAGTGGCATTATTCTGGGGATGCCATCAAAAAGATGTCTTTATACGAGAGTCATTATGGAGACGCAACCAAACAAAAGCATGAAATGGATTGGCGCCTTGATCTAGAAGTATTACCCAGCAAGCATCGAGTTGTCTATCAATATGATGAGGCAAATTGGCTCAAGAGGATTGAAGTGCAAAATCCTGCGGGAAATAAAGTCTTTGGTTCTTTTGACTTTGATCATGAGCGGTTTGAAGAAAAGCGAAAATTAGAAATTCGAACCTCAGAAGGGACTGCGTTCGAATATGCTTTCAACGCGCAACATAAGAAACAATTCTATTTAGATTCTGTCATATCCCCTTCCCGCCCTTGTGAACAAGTTCTTTACCAACCCAGCAGAAGAGGTAAAGGCCTAAGAATTGAAACCATGAAGTTTGATGACTGTGCAGAGTTGGGCGTGACCTATTATCGGGCCTCTAAAAAGAAACAAGAGAAGAGATGGAAATCGGGAAAAGATCATCCCCCGCTCAAGATCGATCGTGTGCATCATTTACTTCTTCCGGATCCAGAAACAGGAGAACTGACCTCTTTTGCCGAGTTTACATACCAACATGGAATTACGGAAGTACGTAAGTCTGATGGAGGTAGAATCGTCTACCACTATCGAAACAAATATCTATTGGTTGACAGAATCGAATATTTTGATGCTGCAAACAATCTTCGCTCAGAAGTTCTCTTGAATTGGAAGGAAGATGTTCGCCTCAAGAAAAAAATCTTAAAGGATGGGTCCGGAAACCCTATTCTGTCCAAAAAGTTGCATTATGATAAAAAGGGCAATCTCACTCAAGAAATCCTAAAAAATTCCCGGAAGAACAAACAATCGATTGTCCGATCTTTCAGTTACTACAAGGAAAATAACCTTCTAGAAAAAGAAGTGGGTCCAACCGGTGTAGCGATTCGCTATACCTATTTGCCAGGAACTGACTTAGTCCATAAGAAAGAGACGATTGCGCCAAACGGAGAGCTCATTTACAGAGAAATCACCGAGTATGATGAAGACCATCTTCCCCTTAAAGTAATACTTGATAATGAAACCAAAGAAAGACACATCCAAATTTTCGAGAGAGATCCGCAAACAGGGAGAGTACAGAGACTGATCAACGCCTGTACGGATTTTGATTTAGGGATGGATCAATGGATCGACATACACAGCTTCACCTATAACGCACAAGGCAAAGTGGAGACTGAAATCGTTACTTATCCTGACGAAAGTTCATTTACTCTTTATTATAGCTATGATGATCAGGGGCACCTCATCAAACAAACCACACCTAGTGGGCGCGAGTCCACGTTCCGCTATGATCAATTCGGCAAAAAAATTGAAGCAAAGGAAGTAGGCAAACCAAAACAGACATTTACTTATGATCGAGCTGGGCATTTGAGAACGAGCTGTCAAGGAGAAAAAACTACCTATACCTACTATGATCAAAAAGGATGTTTGCGCAGCTTTATCGATCCATTGGGCAACCGAATTGAACAAGAATACAATAGTTTTGGGAAGAATATAAAAACCCATTATCCTTCTAATGTCGACTCGAGAGGAGAGCGTTACAACCCCATCATAACAACTCGCTATAATGTTATGGGCAACCCCACTGCCACTTCCAATTCACTTGGTGAAACGACAAGCTGCACCTACGATATTTTAGGTAACGTTCTTACTGAGACAGATCCCGAGGGCAATACAACGAGATATTCATACAATCAAGCAGGTTCCCTTACACGCATTAATCATCCAGATCATAGTACCACCACTTTTACCTACGACCCTCTGCAGCGGAAGACTTTGAAGAAAATATACAACCCTTCTGGTGAGCTTCTTTCAGAAGAATATTGGTCCTATGACAGCTTCCACCTTCTTGCCTATATCGACCCAATGGGATTGACCACAACGTATCTCTATGATTACTGCGGGCGAAAAATAGAAGAAAATGCAGAAGGAAGAACCATTACATACACTTATGACGCTCGAGGGAACCTCCAATCGGTGACAAAAAATGGGGCAACCTCCCATATGGTTTATAATGATGAGGGGGAAATCCTTGAGCAGTGGGAAGAAGACCAAAAGGGAAAAATCGAAAACTGGATGTCTTTTATCTACGATGAAGAAGGTCGCAAAATTTCAGCTACTCGCCAAACATCAGAAGGAAAGGCTTATGACACCTTTGAGTATGATGAAGAAGGGCGGCTCATTTGTCATCGAGATCCCTTAGGGGCTTGCACGGAAATTTACTACCAGACAGTAAACAATTCCCTCGGTCAGACTGTACAACAAAAAAAGACCCTTGATCCTCTTGGAAATCAAACAATTGAGCTTGAAGATGCGAATGGACATCTTGTGCTCGTCGAAAAAACAGATTCCAATGGAATCACCGTTGCAAAAGAAGAGCGGGTGTATGACAGAGCTGGCAATTTGGCCAGGCGCATCATATCCATTTATGACCAAAGTCATCCGATCCGTACCTATCAAACCCAGTGGCGATACGATAAACGCGGCCTTCCTATCCAAGAGATAGAAGAAGGCAAAAAAACAACCCTATTTGAATACGACTCTCGAGGAAATCTCACTGAAAAAACAGATCCAAGAGGAGTGACACTCAACCAAAGCTTTGATGCCCTTGGTCGCCTTGTCAAGAGGCAGAGTTCTGACGGCACAGTGCACAACACCTTCCATTTTCAAGATAAAGGAAAAACCCTCATTGCACAAGACCACGTTCATGAGCGCATATGGAAGCGCGTCTATAACCGATTCGGTGAACTCACCTCCGAAGAAACGCCTCATGGAGCCATCCAAACATGGACCTATGACAATGCAGGTAGATGCACTCTGCATACATTACCCGATACGTCCAGTATAGCCTATGCATATAGTGCCCTGCATATGGATCAAGTGATCCGTCAAAGCAAACAAAATGAAATCCTCTATCGTCACACCTACACCCGCTTTGATGAAAATGGCCATGTTGCAGAAGAAGAATACATCCATTCCCTCGGGACCCTTTATACCCAACATGATCTACTTGAAAGACCTAAATTCACATCCACTCCTTGGCACCGAGCAAGCCTAAATTATGGACCATCAGGACTTGTAACCAGAAGGGAAAACAGCTTTTTTCACGCCAAAGACTACGAATATGATCCCCTGGATCAACTCACAAAAGAAGGAGTGAAAAAGCACCATTTTGATTCACTTG
>JAAKFB010000189.1 GCA_011065235.1 Chlamydiota bacterium
CCTGTAAATTCTTTACCATCCAATTGTTCACACACCCATTCTTCAAATGCTTTTTCTAATTGTTCTCGGTCAATGCCTTTAAGAGCTCTGCGGATAGTAGTCGCATCAGGAGAATAATCGCGCGTGAATCCCAATGGAACTTTGATTTTATCCCAGTGCTTTTTTGCATATACTGCTGTATGTTCGATCCAAACTAAACGGCAAATATAACCCAAGATCACAAGCTTAAGTATTGCGTGAAAAGGATGTCTCACTCCGCGCTTTTTCCGCGGGTCTGTGATCTGCCCAATTTTGTCAAATAATGTCTCTGATGTCACAGCACTTCCCGCTGGAGCTTTTTTCATAGGGAAGCGAAAAGTGAGCATTCGTAAAATTTTCGCCTGTTTTTTCTTAAATTGCCTCAAATTGCTTTGCCCCATTGCCCAATGAGGTTTTCGCTGATTTTTCACTGCCTTCATAGGGAGCTTCAGCGGGAGTGGCTGCTGATGTCATGACTAACTCCTCCCAATAATTTTTTTTGGAAAGAGAAGTGTAATAAATTTTTAATTACTTAGCACGAACTTTGCCGGCGTCCTGAACGATCAGCCCCCCATCTCTTAGAAATTGTAACGCAAGCACTCTTCAGTAACAAATTTAAAAGAGCTGCTTCTAGAGAACTTCAAGATATAGTTGAAACTACCAATCTGACAGAGCAAGATATTGATCAAGCAATAGCGGATTACATTAAAAAGCATGAATTTCGAAATTTGAGAACAATGATAGTGACTCCCGATCAAAAACTTGCAAAAATTCTAGGGAGAGAATCCTTCTTGATGCGATTTGATCGGAATCATCCAGAATATGCAGATCGTTTCATTCCGATGATAAACCAACATGCTCCCTTGCCGTTCCCTTGGAGAGTAATTGTTTCCTTGGAAGGGGGTTAAAACGCAGATCCTTTTCAGGGAAATTACAGAGAAGAATGGATGGAAAAGAGACCTTCTAGAAAAGACTCTACAAACAAACTCTGGTGTGGTTTGGGAAATTTCAAGGCAAGTTCATATGTCTTAGAGATGAGACGACCCTTGTCTTTTGCAGTAAATGGATTGGGCAATAGGGCGTTTTTTTCCTCAACGAGAATGACAATGTCATTGAGAAGATTAGAGGAGTCGGACGCTGAACTATCTTCGCCAGTATCTTGGGTTTCTTCATTTAATAAACTATCGAGAGGAGTGTCCAATGCTTTAGAGAGTTTCAGCAGATAATCAACCGTAAGGCTGCGTTTCCCACGTTCAATACGACCCACTTTTTGATGATTTTCTCCAATTTCATCGGCGAGCTCATTAACGGTCAGGCCTCTAGATCGACGTGCTTCCCGAAGCTTTTCATAAATATCTTTCTGTTTCATAGGAATTCTTTGGTTTTTATACAAGATTTTGAACGATTCGAGTTTTTTAGTCAATTTTTTTAAAATAGAACTATTTAGAATGAATTTTTAAAATAATAATGTTTTTAATGAATGTATTTTTAATTACTGCTATTTAATAGACTTGAGAAAGAGAATTACTTGTTCCCCGGCTCTTCCCGTTTGGGCATGGTGGCAAGTCTCGATCTCTTCATCTGTCAAGCCAAGCTCTTTGGCGATTTCAGAGACTTTTTCTGGATGAGCGCGGAATTTTTCATGGACCTCTTGCCGGTCTTTTCCCTTTTTGACGGCAAGCATCAAGAGATTCTCCATTGCGAGAAGAGGAAGCTTTTCTCTGAGATTTTCTTCGATCGTTTCGGAATCGATTTGGAGATTTGAGAAGACATCGATTAGAAGAGAGAGGATGGCATCTGCAGAGAGAAATGCCTCTGGAATAACGAGGCGCCTGTTTGCAGAATCGTCAAGCGTGCGTTCGAGCCATTGGGTAGCGAGTGTATAAGCGGGGTTTTGGCAGAGGGAGATCAAAAAGCGAGAGAGTGCACAGATCCGCTCAGAGTAGATGGGATTGCGCTTGTGGGGCATAGCAGATGAACCCACTTGGGCTTCGCCTCGCCCTTCAGTTATTTCGCCAAAATGAGCGAGAAGGCGCAAGTCGGTAGCACATTTGTGGCTGGAAGCTGCAAAGCCTTCTAATACGGCGAATATCCTTTGATCTTGCTTGCGCGTATAGGTTTGTCCGCTAATGGCAAAGAGATTGTCAAAGCCCATTTCCTTTGCAACGAGCTGATCGAGTTTTTCGACTTTAGCGCTATCTTGATCGAGCAGGATCATGAAAGAGGATTGTGTTCCCGTCGCTCCTTTGAGACCAAGGAAATGGATATCCGCTTCACGGGCGATGAGATCTTGCGTATCGATATAGAAATCTTGTAGCCAGAGGCAAATGCGCTTGCCGACAGTTGTCGGTTGAGCAGGCTGTAAATGGGTATAGCTCAAGCAGGGAAAACTGGCATACTCTTCGGCAATGTTTTTGAGAATGTGCACCAATTCAAGTGATTTTGTTTTGAGAAGTTGCAATGCAGCTCTCATTTGGATCACATCCGTATTGTCGGTTACAAACGCTGAGGTGGCGCCAAGATGGATGATCCCTTTAGCATCGGGACATACTTCTCCAAAGGCATGGATGTGGGCCATCACATCGTGATGAGTCTCTTTTTCAATTTCTGCAACACGTGGGAAATCGATATTCTCAATATGCGCTTCCATTGAAGCAATTTGTGCATCTGTGATCGGAAGGCCGAGACTTTTTTCTGCTTTTGCAAGGGCAACCCAGAGTTTGCGCCAGGTGGCATATTTGTTCTGGTCAGAGAATAGCGCGCTCATTTCTCTTGTGGCATAGCGAGTAGCTAAGGGGGAAGTGTAGATTTCTAGAGTTTCTTTTGAATGGATGTCAGCACCTCGAGAACCCGTTTCTTTTGCCCGTCCGATGGTTTAAAGCGGGGGTTTGAAAATTGCTTATTTAGATGATGGAGCTGAGAAATGAGTTGCTCGGTGATGTTCGGAGCCCTTTTATCTTTTTGAGCAAGGGGAAAACGCTGGCGAATGAGAGTAAGGAGCTCTTTTTTTGATTCGCCGCGATAGTTTTTGACGATATCTTCTTTAGCTTCTTGAGGGCAGTTGCGTGTCGCAAGAGTGTAGACAGCTTGGCGAGGCATGGTGTCGACTTTGTCTTGAAGCAGCTTGGGCATAGCAGAGTAGAGCTTGAAGTACTGCAAGAAGTTGTAAGGGGTTTGCCGGTTACCATAGGTGCTGATGAGCCATGAGCTAAAGGCGCCATCGCGGTATTTTTTGAGCACCTCTTGCGCCCGCTTGATACGTTCTCCGTGCAAGATGGCAGCTTGGTTGTTGATGGCTTTCACCTCAGAGGTGATGGCGGACAGAAATTTTAAATCGGATGCAATGTCGAGGTTATCTTTACTGTACTCACTTAAAATATTGCGCAAATGTTCCTCTTCATTTTCAGAAAGAGGAGTGACGCGAAAAACACCAGAAAAACTCGAGAGACTGCCACTGGTGCTCATTTCTGCAAGGTTGGTCATTTTAGAGAGCTTTTCCGATGCTTTCTTAAACCTTGATGAGAGTAGATCATTAACTTTAA
>JAAKFB010000019.1 GCA_011065235.1 Chlamydiota bacterium
ACGCAAGCAGTCAAAAAAGAATTAGATGCTTTAGCTACACAGTTATAAAAACCGTTTTGGAGAGTGTCCCGAAATTAGTTGAAACTAGAACTTGAATGAGTTACCGAGAATGAAGACAAAGATCCGAGACGTCCCACTGCATGGCAGCCATTGTTTTTCCATGTCTCTGCATGTCCTGGAAAGGTCTCGAATGCTTGTTGGCAGAAGCGCATCGAACCGAGGGTGTCTTTAGGCGTTGATTCAAAGTTTTTTGGTTAGGGCATCTAATGATTTTTTCACTATTTGAGTGTCAGGATAGTCAGGCCCAACTGTTTCAAGAAGCATCTGGTAAGATTTGGAAAAATAGCCGATCGCCTTGCTCGCCTCTCCTAAGGCGTTCCAAGCCAATCCCAGATTATTTAGAGTTGCCGCAACATCATGATGAGGCTTTTGCCCATAGATTTGCTTAAAGATTGCTAGAGACTGCTCATAATACTCAATAGCCTTGCTTGCCTTTCCTAAGTCTTCCCAAGCCAATCCCAGATGGACTAGAGTTATCGAAACAGAAAGATGAGGCTTTTGCCCGTAGATTTGCTTATATATTGCTAGAGCCTGCTCATGATACTCGATAGCCTTGCTCGCCTCTCCTAAGTTTTGCCAAGCTCTACCCAGCTGGTTTAGAGTTACCGCAACCTCAGGATGAGGCTTTTCCTCGTAGATTTGCTTTTTCATTGCTAGAGACTGCTCATAATACTCGATGGCCTTGCTTGCCTTTCCTAAGTCTTCCCAAGCCCTTCCCAGATTATTTAGATTTACCGCAACATGAAGCTTGGGATTCTCTCCGTAGATTTGCTTTTGCATTGCTAGAGCCTGCTCATGATACTCGGTAGCCTTGCTCGCCTCTCCTAAGCTTCTCCAAGCCGCTCCCAGATCATTTAAAGCTATCGCAACAGAAGAATAGGGGTTTTCCCCGTAGATTTGCTTAAAGATTGCTAGAGACTCCTCAAAATACTCGATAGCCTTGCTCACCTCTCCTAAGTTTTGCCAAGCTCTACCCAGCTGGTTTAGAGTTATCGCGATTGCTTCAGAGGATTGGTTAGGAGAGACTTTTAAAATTCTCAAGCTCTCCTCTAGGAGGATAACAGCGTCTTTAGCGCTTCCTAACTGTATTCGAATGTTCGCTAAGTCTAATAGCGCTTTAATGTTATTGGGATTTAACGATAAAGCTTGCTGGAAAGCTTCTTCTGCCTGGTCATATTGCACAAGCTTGTTAAATGCTTGGCCTTGTGTGGCAAAATCTTCTCCATAAAAAGGATTCTTTACAAACAAGCTTCCCTTGCCTTTATTTTCCACAAAATCTTTCGCTGCTTCATGGAAGGGAAATAGCGATTTATAAATCTCTATGAGGGTGTTTGCCTGATCGTCGGAAATCGGAAAAAGCCCAACAGCTTCTTCATCGGTTAATTGGCCAACTTTGGGATGGTAGAGGATTTCTTTTTCGTCGTGATAGAATAGGTGGGCTTGCAGGCGTAATATAAAAACTTTTCGCATGACATTGCACAGTCTTTGAGCTCCCTCGTGGGAAATAATTCCTTTTGACTCCAGGGCTCTGATCGTTTCCATCGTGCTCGTTGTTTGAAAACCGTGGTAAAGACGCAGTGCTCCTAAAATCGCTTGAAAAGGTCTGTAGAGTTCTCTTTTCACTCCAAAACCTCGTTCTTTTTGTTTTGTACTAGAAAGATCGGGCTTAAAATCGTCGATGTGGTCTTGAAGAAGAAAAAGGGATCGTTCATGACGCACGCGTGGCTTTAAAAAAGCTAAGCTCCCTGTTCTTTTATCCAAAACTTTTTGCACTTGGTTTTGGTATTCTTTGGCAAGCTTTTCATCGCCTAAGAGATGACATCCGTGGACCATAGCGTTAGACATAATAAACGTTGCAAAGAGGTTGCCATCTCGCAACTCTTGAAATCTCGCTAGCTTCTTGGGTGTTCCAATGAGTTCATAAAGTCCGGAAACTCCCAGGGGAGTATTTCCGCCTGAATCTAGAGAAAATCCACTTGAAATAATCCCTGAAATGCGGTCAAACTTGGTTTCTCCCATGTTGATGATTTTGAGCTCGAGGAGCTTGGAGAGCAGACGAAAATATCCAAGCGTTGTGGGATTTTCTTGATTGATCAGGATTGCGTATTCTAAATCGGAGTAGGGACACATTTCTCCTCGAGCCATAGAACCTAGGCCCATAAATGCATAAGAAGTGGGAGGAGTGCCTAATTGGTTAATAGTTTCTTCGATTAAAAGATAGAGCTCGTTTTTAAAAGATTGTGTTAAAAATCCTAAAATTTTTTCAATGGGCTTTTCGTTTTTTAACATCTCAGCATCTTCTCGGATTTTTTTTAGAGATTGACGATGTTTAGTAATGCTTTCAGCAGAGCCAATGGGATGGCTGATAGTACATTCTCTTACAAGGAAAAATGATTCCACCTGTTCTAGCTTTTTAAGTAAGTAACTCGAATAGGGAGTTTTTTGCCCTTGAGACTCTTCTAAAGCAAGCGCGTTGTTATAAAATTTTAAAGCTTGAAAATATTGGTTTTTTGAGAGCTGGATATCACCTAATTTTTCAAGAGAGTGGACCTGAGTTGGAATGTCTTGCTCCGATCGTGCCTCTAAAAAGGTTTTGTAGTAATCGTCTGCCAGTTGATCTATGGAAAGAGCAGGGCTATTGTTGTTTGAAACAGAGATTTTTTCTTCTATCTCAAAAGACAGATCTAAGGGAGTTATTCCATTGGAGTTTGGTTCGAACAAATCTGCTCCATGATCAAGAAGGACTCGAACACCGTCTAAGTAACGCGCCTCTGCAGCGATGTGAAGAGGAGTGTTGCTTTTGCGATCTCTTTCATTGGAAGAGATTTGATGGGTAAGCAAACCTTGGACGACGGTAATATTCCTTCGATGCAGAGCCTGGATTAAGAGAGTGTTTCCTTCTTTATCTCTTAAAGTTCTCACTTCTTTGACAATCGTGTTGAGTTTTCTCCACTCACCTCTTTCTGCTGCTTCAAAAATATGCATGAAGCAATGCTGCTTTGCTTCTTCTTGAGATAAAGATTGTAGGTGAAGACCAAACACTTGAGCAATCTTTTGAAGGTTTTCGGGTTGCTCCAATGAAGAAATTTCGTGATGATTTCCTACTAAAGATCCAGATCCAATCGGTGGAGTATGCATTTGTTGTATCCCTTAATCGAGAAATTAATTTTAAGAAAAAATTTATCAGAAATCCGGAGGCACATATCAGGTGTTATTATTTGGGTTCATTTCAGTACTAGACGTTGACTGCTTAATATTTGTCTGTTTTTCGTAATCGAGAACCATTTCCAGATCTTTGTTTATGACAGCGCTTTCTTTCTTGGCTGCCGTTCCAAGGAGATCATTGAGTTTCAATGCATTTTCATAATTCTTTTTCGCTAGTTTAAAATCTTCTAATTCAACGTAGAGCATTCCTAAATTATGGTAAATGCTAACCGTATGATTTCGAGGTTTTTCCCCGTAAAGCATTAAGGACATTTCTAGAGCGCGTTCAGAAAAACTGCGAGCTTTTTCGTAAAAATCAAAAGATTTTGCCTCTTCTGCACAAACTCTCCAGTTTTCTCCTAAAACTCTTAGGCATGTACATGTATCAGGGTGGGGATTACTTTGGTACACTTCGTCGAAAATAGCAAGCGCCTCTTCTAAATGTTGTACTGTTTCTTTTGGTTTTTTTTGCTGATTCAATAAGATGCCTAGATTTTTAAGAATAACAGCTACATGCAGAGTTTTTTCTCCTTTCAAAGCTTTAAAAATTTTAAGAGATTCTTGATAGGCCTCAATTGCTCTTTGAGGCTCTTCTTGAGCAACTTGGCAAGCCGCAATTCGAGCCAAGGTTCTTGCAATTTCAGGATGAGAATTTGTTTTGTGTTCCGTATTAAGGATTTGTTTTGCTTGATTTAGATACTCAATTGCACTGTCGTACTTTCGTAAACGGAATTCGATATAGGCCAGATTTATGAAGGTGTGGGAACTAGGTTCAATTGCTTGTTCGGCCTCTTCAAACTGAAGAAATTTACTAAGAATTTCTCCTTGAACAGTTGGAGAGTCGTCTCTAAGCTGGTCTTTCGCAAAAACATGATTCTTTCCTTGGGATTCAACAAATTTCTTCGCAGCTCGATAGAAAGGAATGAGAGTCGAGTAGATTTCGCGTAGAGTCTGGACATCTTCATCTTCGATAGTAAAAAGTTCTAAGTCATGCTCAGAAATCATTCGATCAATTTTAGGATGGTGGAGGACTTCCTTTCCCCTTTTATAAAATTCTTGCGATCTGAAGCGTAATGTAAGAATTTTGTGATACGTTTCTTTTAGAGCGGTTGCTGCTTCATTTGAGAAAATCTTTTTTCCCCTTAAAGCTCCAATAGTTGCAAGGGTATTTTCCCCAGTTAGGTTATAATAATGCCCTAAGGACTCGATAATACCGAGAAACGGAAGATAGAGCATCTTTTTAACGTCAAAAGCTGGATCTTGCTCGGCTTCGAAACTTGGTTCAAAATGAGAAACATGGCTCGAAAGCATACGCAAAGCCTGTAGTTTGCAAAGTGGAGTGCTGAAGATACCCAACAAGTGCTTTTTGCCAAGCAGCTTGCTGCTTTCAGTTCGAAGCGTTTTCACAAGAGCTTGACCCATTTTTTCAGTTCCCTTAATCATCGCTACACTGTCCATTGCACATGCATGATACATCGACTCTTCTTTTAAACTAGCTACTTGGCTTTGCGCTAATTGTTGGGGTCCCCCTATGAGTTGGATTCCAGAAGGTTCTTTCAAAGCGCCATTCCACGGGAGATTAATGTGAAATCCATTAGGAGTAATACTCGGATCCTCTCGGAAAATCTGAAAAGGCGTCTCCCCCATGTTGATGACTTTAAGCTCAATTAGCTGAGCTAGAGTTTTAAAATAGGGAAGATGAGTTTCATCCGCTACTACGATTGCAAGCTTGATATTGGAAAAAGGGCACATTTCTCTTCTTGCCATCGAGCCCATCGCAATAACTGCATAATCGGTTGGAGGCGACCCAATACGCTCAATGGCTTCGTTAATTAAGCAAACAAGCTCTCTTTTGGCCCCATCAGTAAAGTTTGCCGAAACTACCTCAATTGGTCGGTTTTGCTTTAAAGAGAAGGCGGCATCCTCGCGCAGTTTGGCCAAAGCACCGCGATGCATTTTTACATAACCTTGGTAGGAAGCAGGACTATATTTACCCGTTTTATCGTAAACAAAAACCCCTTCAATACGTTCTAATTTTTTATCAAGATATTGAGTGTGATCGGAGTATGGAGCTTGTTGCTGAACAAGACAAAGAGCTGAGTTATACAAATTTGCTGCTAGGTGATATTTTTGTTCTTGAAGGAATTCATCTCCTAGTTTTTCTAAGCAAAATACCTGAGAGGGAATGTCTTGAGCAGACCGTGCCTGAAGAAGCAATTGGTGATACTCTGAGACGATACTGCCGCTTGAATTAAGATTAGTCTCTACATTATTTGAAGTAGAAAAAAGCTTATGAACAATTTTGTCTTGACCATAACGGATAGCTAAATCTAGAGGAGTATCTTCATTTTTATTAGAGGCATTAAGATCAGCGCCTGTTTGTAGGAGTAAATCGAAGGCGCGAATATGCCCAAACATCGCTGCCCAGTGCAAAGGAGTGTAATCGTAAAAATTCCGCGCATCTATCGGAGCCTCTGCCTGTACAAGGGTTTGGACAATTTCAAAAGTAGCCTCATCTGCAGGACAAAATCTCAATACCGAATGAAGGGGGGTCTTTCCATCGTTGTCGCCTTCCTGCAGAAAGGTAGAGTCCAACGAACGGATGAAATAGTCGAGCATAGGACGATTTCTGCTTTTCGCGGCGAGATGTAAAACAGTCTCTCCGTCGCCTGTTTTTGCTCGTGTATTTGCACTATGATTAATCAAAAATTCCGTGGCATCCATGTGACCAGCAGCAACCGATAAGTGAAGAGCTGTTTGCCCAGTGCTATTTTCTGCACCGATGTTTGTCCCTTTATCCAATAAGACTTGCAAGTTCTCGGTTCTTCCACTTCTTGCCGCCCAGTGAAGAGCCGTATTCTTTGTGCGATCTCTCACTTCAGTTGAAGTGAGGTTTTCGAGAAGGAAAGCGATGCTTTTAGGTACATTTTCTTCAGCAAGTGCGTGGAGTAGCGGCTTGCCTTTAATTTCTTGTTCTGTATTTGCTTCTAAAAGTAACAAACCCTGGGCAAATTTGAGCTCTTCTTCTAAAAGGACGTAGTATAAGGTAGAGTTTTTTGATTCGCGAGTTACGCTAACATGGCCGTTCCTTAGCTTCAACGAAATAGGATGGTTATTTTTCCAGCAATACTCAATAATTTCTTTTACGTCAGCATCGGAGACTTTGGGGAGGTCCCCAACTACTAGGGAAAGACCAGGCGCTTCGCTGAGCAATCGAATAATACCGGCTTTTGTTAGTTCAGGGCAACGATTTAGAAGAACAGTCTTGACCCGTTTCATCTCTCTAATAATCCTCAATAAATCCGCATCTATAATTTCGCTATCTTGAACTGGTAAAAGGTGGAATGAAGCGTCTTTAGAAAGGCGTTGCAGAAAATCCGGCTTAGTAGGAATTTGTAACAATAGACATCCCATTGCGTCAGAAACATCTTGTTTTTCTTGAGATAGATTTATCGAATAAGCTTGCGCCAATGCTTCACAAGCAGATGTCTCTTGAAGCTCTTCATCCGATAAAAAGGATTCAGCGGCAGGAGGGTCACGATAATCAAATAAAATTTCCTGTGCTTTTAGAGGATCTTGCTCAGACCTGTCGAGAATTTTTTTGTAGCATTTTTCAAGAGTGGGAGAGACAGCTTCTAATAAATCCCAATGTGTAGCGTCAGGATTTTGACGCAACACCTCTTGAATCTTTTTAAAAGAGTTATAAATCAAGGAAACAGTTCCTAGCTTTCCATTATGATCTTTATAAAACTGAATGGGATAAGAGAGATCGTTATATTCTTCTGTAGAAAGGAGCTTTTCTTCTGTTAATTGGCTGCTTTGTTCATTTGCCGATTTGATTTCTTTTAACCAATCAATTAGGACCTCTTCGGGAAACTGAGATAAGATTTTTTTTCTAACTTCCGGATGAACAGGTGCTTGCATTTGAGGAAACAAGAATAAAACACATTTAAGGCCTAGTTGATGTTGTTTGACTCTATCATGCCAAAGAAAATCGGAATAATAGCTCGCGTCATTATCAATACAGACAACAGCCTTATCTTGTCCAACGATGTAATTGTCAGCCCGTCCATCTCCTGGGCGAGTAATAAGAGCTAAAAGCGTTAAAATACTAAATCCTTTTGGGTCGAGCTCATTAACTCTTTTGTCTCTCATGATGTCTAAGAGGTTGGTTCCCTTAACTTTTGATGAAACCTGCAAGATAGCCATATCGCGGGTTTCATCAAAAGGGAAGTCGGTTTTCAGTTCAGGCGATGATTGAAAAACCTGTTCATAGGAAATTTGTCTATCGGCAGCTTCTTGAGCTAAAACTTGTTTTTTCGGATGGCGTGAAGCACTCTCTCCATCCGCATTTTTTATCCAAACATTTTCTATTTTTAGCACACGAGATGATGGGGAGCCGCGGTTCATGATCAGTTGATTTAGGGAATCCGTTGCAAATTCAAACCCAGGATTCAATGGGTTAAGGCGTGCCTTTTTGAATGAAGTCTCTCCGATTAAGCACTGAGCACTGGCTCCATACAAATTAGTAGATGTGGGCTGTCCAAAACGACTTCTCATAATCATTTGTCGGGCTTGTTTTTGATCGACTTCCCAGGAAGCATTTAGCTGATGAAGACGCGCAGGCCCCTTAAGTAACTGCATCCTTTTTTTCCCCGATGCTTTGCAAACATCTTGAATAAAATTATCGTAAACTCTGATGAGATTTTTCAATAGATGGCTATATTCGGTGGAAATAGAAGCTAATGAGCCTTTGATCTGAGAAGACAAGTCTTGAATTTTCGCAAAGAGAGAATTAGAAGGATTCAAAGCTGCGTTTTTCAGCTGGCTTAAAGGTCCTTGGTGATTTAAAAGTTCTTGAGGAGGGCGTACCTCTTTCTCAAAAATAGACAAGGCACTGGTTTTTTTAATTTCGCGCAGGATAGCTGATACATGGTCTTTTCCTTCCGTGAGCGCTTGAATATTCTCATCTAGAATTACTGGTGCCAATAAATAATAATTATCTTGTTGATCAAGCAAATCATTGTTGTTAGGCTGTGTAGGTTGCACTATTCACCTCCCTGCTTTTGACAATTGAGCATAGATTTTAAATATTCAGACAAAAAAGTCAATCAATAACAGATGGCTTCGCAAACGAATTTACTTCTCCTTGTGTTTGTAAAAATACATTTGCGGCTTTGTACAATGAAGTTATTACACAAAAAGTTTCAGTAATTCCAAGTATATGGACATTGGAAAGAGGGAAGAGACGCTCTGTTTCTGGATCCATTTCTTCTTCACTTTTAAACTCATAACCCAGTTCTCTTTTGCATTTAGCGTATACGTGTGCTTCGTATCGGTTACCCAATGCGTCGTTTAAAGCTTTCAGAAGGTTTTTCTCAACCTCTTTAGAGAGCAAGTTTCGAGAGCACAGCTCCCGAATGCAATCAAAAGAATTTGTGCTGTTTAGTGCATAGAACATGCGCAGATCTCCCAACAAGGCTTGAATGGGGCGATAGAGCTCTTTTTTTAATCCTAATACCCGTGAAAGGTCAGCAGTTGCATGTGGGTTCGGAGTATAGTCTTCGACATGCTTTCGAAGAAAATCAATCGCTCGAAAAGAGCGAAATGGCTTTCCAAATACATGAAGTGCACCCATTTTTTTATCTAATATTTTTCTAACCTCTTCTAAATAGTTCTCTACCAGACTTTCTTTGCCCGTTAAAAAGCAAATTGTGCTCAAGCCATTAATCAAAAAGCTATTTTCTTCTGTAAGAGCATCTGCTTGGTATTGGGCCAGCTTTTGAGCAGTTCCAATCAGTTGGTATTTCTCATGCCCCAAGGGAGTCATTCCTCCCGAATCCATCGAAAGCCCGATTGGTGTAATGCTTTCTTCTTGAGCAAATCCTCTAAATTGAGTCTCTCCCAAATTAATGATTTTGATTTCAATCAAACGTGATAGGTCCTGAAAATAGCGAAGATTTTTTTCTGTGTCCTTTTCGATAAGAATTGCAAATTCCAAATCAGAAAAGGGACACATTTCGCCTCTTGCCATTGACCCCATTCCCATAAAGGCAAAGCCAGTTGGAGGAGGGCCAATACATTGAACAGCTTCTTCGACCAACGAGCAGAGTACTTGTTTATAGCCGTTGGTTAAATTGACTAATGTATGATGGGTATCTGTTTTCTTATGGCAATAGTCAATGTCAACTTGATTGCGGATCTTCGCAACTGTTTGACGGTGTTTTTCAACATTTCCGTGGGATCTACCAGAGAGAGAATGGCTTTGCAAAAAGGTGTTTTCAATCTCCTCTAGTTTTTGATAAAAATATTGAGAATTTTCCAGGTGATTGATGACAAGTGCTGCATTAAAAATCTTTACTGCTTTAATGAAATTTTGTTTTGAGAAGGCTAAATCACCCAATTGTTCGAGGAGCCCCCCCTGCAATAAAAGATCATCCTGATCTTTTGCTTGTTGCAACTGCTGCATTAATTCTTCTTCAGAGTCTATTGAATTAACCGAACTTGAAGTTGCGAAACTTAGAGAAATTTGTTGTGTTTCTTGTGATGTTAGGGGGGGAAGTGCCATAGAGATTCTCCTCAGCTAGTTATGCCTCGCCGTAAAGCTTAGGTAAGGTAACAAATAATTCATCAATCTTGTCAATCTAAATTTTTGGATTACAAAAAAAATCTCTCAAGAGGGTGTATGTGAATTGCTTTTGCTGCCAAAAGTCGAGATTTTTCTAGGAGAGCGTTCTGGAGAATAGAGCAAACTTAAATTGAGTTTGTGGAGCTCGAAGAACATCTCGTAGGGGAAAAGAGGGCTTTTTCAGGACCTACTAAAAATGGCAAAAAGGCAATATTCGAAAAAAACATGTCGACGCAAAGTTATATATTTCTTTGAATATAACGTTATATTTCTGTTAAGATTTTCCTGCAAAATAATCTGTATAGCATTTAAGGAGACAGCAAATGCAGGCTCCACCGATTGGATCTGGATCTTTAGTAGGAAATCACCACGAAATTTCTTCATCGGAGCAACCCGAAAACCTTCAAAAGATTGCTCGAGTGTTTGGTCTTCACCTACAATCTTTATCTCAAGAAGGAGCAAATCAACATTGCTTCATGCATATTTTTGAAGCAGTAGAGAGAGGTGAGTGGACAAAACTCAACACGATTGTCGAAGAAGCGGGAACTTTAAGAGATAAAGAAGGAAACACTCTCTTAATCCAGGCCCTGCATCGAAGGAATATTACCGTCGTCCAAGGTTTGCTTACCCATCAAATCTCTTTCAATGAAAGAGATCTCAAAAGCAACACTCCTCTTCACATTGCTGCAGAGGCGCGTTACTTAGACGGTGTTCGAGTCCTTCTTGATCATGGAGCAGATTTGTTTGAAACAAACTCCAAGGGAATAACTCCCTTAGATCTATCTTTTGAAATAGAAGAAAAAATCTCTGTTTCAAACAACAATAGCCCTGCCCTTTCCATAGACCAACTAGCAGACGATTACTACAAAACCTTTTTAGATGCACGATCGCAACAAGACATTCCAACTCAAGTCCACTCTCTTGAAAAATTAGGTGATATTCCACTCTCGAAAAGCCAATATTCCCAAGCATTAAAGTTTTATAACGCTGCCCTTGCTTTAGAGAAATCTGAAAGTTACTCTGCCTATCTGTTCAAAAAGCTCGAGCAGGTGGAAATGCTCTTCCTTACAAGAGAGTGCAATGCCAAACCGCAGTCTTGTACAGGTTATACCAGAAGTCACCGTCAAGCACTGGTGAAAATTCGAGAAAGAGCTTCTGAAATGCTAGAGAGTGATCGTCCTATCGAAGAGATTCTGAAATTTGTCACACAGGCATACAAAAACAGATTTTCTCTTATCGTTTTTGAAGCTGTTGAAGCTTTAGGAGAGCCTCCCACTTCTTATGCACTGATGGGCTTGGGCTCGATGGCTCGAGGAGAAATGTGTCCCTATTCTGACTTAGAATACGCAATTTTGATCAAAGAAGAAAACCTCACAACGCTTGGATATTTTCGTCTGCTTTCCCAACTCCTTGAGCTCAAAATCATCAACATAGGAGAAACAGGCTTTGAGCCGACCTCAGGGATTACTCCAAGTGGGTTTTCTCTAGATTCTGGTGGAAACACTCCTCAGGGAATTCCCAATCTTTATGAATTGATTGCGACTCCGAGTAGGTTAGCGAGATTTCAACAACTACCCTTTGGAAATGATTGCTTCATCATGGCCAATGCCATGAGCCATGGGTGCTATCTGTTGGGAGATCAAAGCCTAATAAAAGAATATCAGATCAAGGTACAAAAAGTTTTGGATGAAAGAACAGAAAGTTTTGGCTTAATAGGATCACGCGTGCGTCATGAACGATCCCTTTTTCTTCTTCAAGATCACATCGACGATTTCAAGCCCGATCTTTCTAATACAAAAGAAAGAGAACGAGGCTTTGGAGTGAAAAGAGAACTTTACAGGCCTTTTCAAGCGATTTTAGGAGCACTGCGTCTTTACTACGGTTTTCAAACAACAAGCACGATGGAAACGATCAAAAGCCTAGAATCAAAAAGAATCATCTCTCACGAAGGGGCTCAAAGACTGTGCAATGTCATGCGAAAAGTTTTTACATTACGCCTGCAAGCTCACCTATTCTATCATGACGAAAAAGAAATCCTCTACCATCCCAAAGTTGGCCAATTAACCGATGAAGAAGCCGTTGGGCTTTTTCCCATTTCCGATGATCAGGCAAACACCCTCATAGAGATTTATAAATCGCTATTTCCCTTCCATGAAGCAGCGAAAGACTTTGTGGAAAATAAAGGCAAGGGAAGCTTGTTTGTAAAAAATCCTTTTTATGGAGAAGATTTTGCCACACAAGGCCAAGCATTTGACAAGCTTGTGCAATATGACCAAGCGGAAGAAGCTTTCCAGCAAGCTTTATCGTTAAATCCCAATAACATTAAAGCACTAGCCGACTTAGCGCACATTCGAAGGACGTTAGGAAACGCTAAAGACGCTATTATCTACCTAGAGGAAAGATTGAGAATTTTAAAAGACTCTCCTAAGCAAAATTCTGAAGACATGGCGATGACTTTAGGGAATCTGGGAGGGGCTTGGGAAGACTTAGGAGAGGCGGACAAGGCTATCGAGTATTATGAGCAGGATCTAGCAATGACAAAGCAAATCTACGGGCAAAAGCCTCATCCTTCTGTTGCGATAACTCTATGTAATCTGGGATGGGATTGGGACGGCTTAGGAGAAGCGAGCAAGGCTATCGAGTATTTTGAGGAGTCTCTAGCAATGAAAAAGCAAATCTACGGAGAAAAGACTCATCCTGACGTTGCGACAACTCTAAATAATCTGGGATTGGCTTGGGAAGGCTTAGGACAGGCGAGCAAGGCCATCGAGTATTGTGAGCAGTCTCTAGCAATCTATAAGCAAATCTACGGGCAAAAGCCTCATCTTTCTGTTGCGACAACTCTAAATAATCTGGCATTGGCTTGGGACGCCTTAGGAGAAGCGAGCAAGGCTATCGAGTATTATGAGCAGTCTCTAGCAATGAACAAGCAAATCTACGGGCAAAAGCCGCATCCTTTTGTTGCGACAACTCTAAATAATCTGGGAGAGGCTTGGAAGGACTTAGGAGAGACGAGCAAAGCTATCGAGTATCTTGAGCAGTCTCTAGCAATGAACAAGCAAATCTACGGGCAAAAGCCTCATCTATCTGTTGCGAGAACTCTAAATAATCTGGGATTGGCTTGGGACGCCTTAGGAGAAGCGAGCAAGGCTATTAAGTATTATGAGCAGTCTCTAGCAATGAACAAGCAAATCTACGGGCAAAAGCCTCATCTATCTGTTGCGACAACTCTAAATAATCTGGGATTAGCTTGGAAAAACTTAGGAGAGGCGAGCAAGGCTATCAAGTATTATGAGCAGTCTCTAGCAGTGAACAAGCAAATCTACGGGCAAAAACCTCATTCTGAGATTGCGACAACTCTAAATAATTTGGGAACGGCTTGGGAAGCCTTAGGAGAGGCGAGCAATGCCATCGAGTATTTTTCCAGATCTTACCAGATGCTTCTTGAAACAGTAGGGCCTGACCATCCTAACACTCAAATAGTGAAAGAATCGCTAGATGCCCTAACCAAAAAACTTTAAATCAACGCCTTTTGAAAGGAGACTCATTGCTGAAATCTTTAACGTCTGATAATGTATCTTATGTTGCGTAAGCCTATGAACGTCAACGATTTGAATCTGACCACAGGATATGATTTATAAGATAAAAAGATCTATCCAAGGCCTGAAATTTTCTGATTCTTTT
>JAAKFB010000190.1 GCA_011065235.1 Chlamydiota bacterium
GGCAAAGAAGCGGCTCCCGGGCAACTTCAAGCCCAAGAACTCATCGAAACCTACAATTTCCATGATCATGATGCAAATACTGAAATTTACGGTCTCATTGGCAATCCGCTTGAGCAAAGCCCCAGCCATCAGATGCACAATGCCTTTTTCAAAAAAAAGAGGATTAATGCTGTCTACGTCAAAATGCCCCTCCTAGAAGAAGAGCTTCCACTTTTCTTTAAACTAGCAAAACAATTGCGTATTCGAGGGCTCAGTGTCACCATGCCCTTCAAAGAAAAGCTTTTCGATTATATCGATTGCGTAGAAGAAAAAGCAATTGGCGCAGTCAACACCCTCATTTTGGATGAAAAAATCACGGGCGCAAATACCGATGGTCAAGGAGCCTTAGACGCTATTGGAGACGTTGCAAACAAGCGGTGTGTGATTATTGGAGATGGAGGGGCTTCGAAGGCAATCGCCTTTGAGGCGAAAAGACGAGGAGCTCATATCACTATCATCAGCAGGCGTGCTCAAAATTTAGAGAATATTCCGGAGTATGATATTTTGATCAATACCACTCCAGTCGCCTGTCCGATAGATCTTTCGGAGCTCCTTCCAAGAAGAGTCGTCATGGACATCAATGTCCTACACACCACGACACCGTTCATGCTCCGAGCAAAAGCTCTCGGCTGCAGACTGATCTATGGTCTGGAGATGTTCGAGCGGCAAGCGCATGGACAATTCCTCAGATGGGGTCAAACACTTTCTTTGTAAGGATATTTCTCTCACCTTCACTACGAGCGACGAGCACAGCACAGCACCCATCGGCAAAGAGATTCGTGACAGTGCGGAACATATCGAGCAAGCGGTCGACCGCTAGCAAGAGGCCGATCCCTTCTGCAGGGATACCCAGCACACGCAGGAGGATGAGAATGATGACGAGACTACCGCTTGGGACACTGGCAATACCGATGGACGTGAGAAGAGTCAAAAATGTGAAGACAAACTGCGATCCAAGAGACAGCTCGATCCCAAAGCTCTGGGCGATATAGATAGCCGCCATTCCTTCATAAAGCGCGGAGCCGGTTAGATTGATCGAAACTCCGAGAGGGATCACCAAAGAGCAAATCCGATTAGAAACTCCTGCCCGTTTTTCCATACATTCTAAGGTGATCGGCAATGCTGCTGATGAGGAGCTCGTGGAAAAGCCGGTGATGAGTGCGGGTGCCATGGCGCGGAATTGATTCCATGGATTGACCTTTGCCACAAATTTGAGAAGGAGGGGAAGTGCGATCAAAACGAAAATTGCGAGCCCCAGCAGAACAGTGAGGAAAAACACGCTGACGGTTATTAGAGATTTTAGGCCCGTTTCAGCAAAAACCTTTGCCACCAAGCAAAAGACCCCAAGGGGCAAAACCTTCATGATGTAGTGGGTGATATTGATCATTGCCTCGAAGACACCATTCCAGAAATTGAGATGCGTTTCTGCAGCTTTGGCGCTGATGTGGGTGATCGCATACCCAAAAATCACACTAAAAAAGATCAGACCCAGCATATTGCCCTTGGCAAAGGCATCGAGGACATTGGGGGGGATGAGATCGAGAAGCAGATTGGTGAAGGCACTCGAGCTATCATAAGAGACATTGGCACTCAGGGCAGCCAGTTTTTCTGGGTCTATCATGCTAGAGACAAAACCCACATTTGCTCTGCCAGGATGAATCAGATTGATAAGGATAATTCCAATGATAATCGCAATGAGTTTCGTCAGGATATAGAAAGTAAATGTTTTGATGCCAATTCTTCCAAATTGCTTGTCGCCTCCAATGCGGGCGACACCAGTAATGATCGAGGAAGAGACCAAGGGGACAATGATGAGAGTCAACGAATTGATGAAGAGTTTTCCGATAATGTCGTAGATAGAGTAGAAAGTGACACCAAAAAATCCGGCATCTTTACCCGTGAGCGTTCCGATAAAAATTGCCAGGGCAATGGCAATGAGAACTACCCATGGACTCTTACTTTTCTTTGCCGGCATTCATACTCCTAATTAGAACTTTTGCCTTTATGGCAAGAAGGGGCTATTTGTTTCAACGACAAACTGGCTAAACGTCGTAAGCTTTTTTTGAAAGAACAAACTTCTCCCCTTCACTTTTGGCGATCAGTGTGGCGCAAGTTGTATAACTAAAGAGGTTGGTCGTAGTGCGAAACATATCGAGAATGCGATCTAAAGCTGCAACGAGCCCGAGTCCTTCTAAGGGAAGTCCCATGATGCGTAAAAGAGTTAAAATCGCAATCAGTCCTCCACCGGGAATGCCCGCCACTCCAAATGAAATAAACAGCGCGACAAAAATGTAGACGATTTGATCGGCAAAAGAGAGCTCGATCCCAAAAACCTGAGCGATGAAAAGCCCTGCCAGAGCGTTGTAGAGAGCAGTACCCGATAGATTAATAGACGTTCCAAGAGGAATCACCAAAGAACAGATCCGATTGGAGATTCCCGCCCTCTCTTCCATGCATTCTAAAGAGATTGGAAGTGCTGCAGAAGAAGACGCTGTTGAAAACGCGGTAACGATCGCAGGAGAGATAGCCCTGTAATAATTGATCACAGGGACACCAGCAATAAACTTCAAAAGAAAAGGCATTGCGACAAAAGCAAAGAGAATAAATCCCAAAAGCGATGCCCAGATAAAGTGTCCAAGAGGCTTTAAAGTTTCTAAACCGGCATCGGCGAAGATTTTGGTCGCTAAACAAAAAACTCCAATTGGGAGCAAATACATGATGGCATGAACGATGCGGAGCATTGCTTCGAAAATTCCCTTCCAAAACTGAAAATGCATCTGCAGATTTTTGCGTGCGATGCGGGTGATAGCATATCCAAAAAGGAGACTGAAAAAAATGAGCCCCAACATATTGCCCTTTGCAAAGGCTGCGAGGATATTGGGGGGAATCACTTCCAAAATAAGATTAGAAATCATCCCACTGCCTTGGATTCCTTCAGGAGGTTTTAGTTGTGTGATTGTGGAAATGACGCCAGCGCCAGGTTCGACAAGATTGCCAATACAAACGCCAATCAAAATTCCAATCAGATTGGTTAAAATAAAAAATCCAAACATTTTGAATCCCAATCTTCCAAATTGCGATTCAGTTGCAATTTGAGCCATTCCAATGATGATAGAAGAGGTAACGAGAGGAACAACGACAAGAGTCAGGGCATTGATGAATAACTTTCCACCGAGGTCGAATAAATTGTAGAGATTAATTCCCAAAAGGCGAGTTTGTTGATCAATAATCGATCCAACAAAAACCGCCAACACCAGGGCAATCAAAACCATCCAAGGTTTTTTCGCTTTCTTTTGTGGCATAGCCATCAATTTATGGACCTATTTGGAATTTTTTGCAATTTTTGTCGCTTCAGTTTATACCCATTCAAAAAAGAGGTTACATATGGGTAAGACAGTTGCGCAAAAAATTATTGAAGACCACCTGCTTTCTGGCAAGATGATTCCGGGAGAGGAAATCGGGATTAAAATCGACCAAACGCTCATGCAAGATGCGACTGGAACGATGGTGATGCT
>JAAKFB010000191.1 GCA_011065235.1 Chlamydiota bacterium
TTTTTCGAGTTTGTTGAGGCAGAGTTGTTCTATGGAGCGCCCTTCTAAGGGGGATAAAAGGCCTCCAATGACGTGGTAGATCCCTTTGAAGGCGTTCGTCTCTTCAATGGCATAAACGTCGCGAGCAGAGGAGACGAGGCACAGGATTTTTGGGTCACGCATAGGCGAGTTGCAAAAAGTGCAGGAGGGGCTATCTTTTAAGCAGCCGCAGGTCTCGCAAGGGTAAATCTTTTCTTTAAGTGTCGCGAGTTGGTTAGAAAATTTTTGGAGCTCGTCTGGAGTCCAATCGAGCAAGTAAAAGGCAAAGCGCTCAGCTGTCTTTCTTCCAACGCCAGGGAGTTTTTTCAAATAGGCGATTAAAGTTAAAAGTTGATTTGGATATTGACTCATAAATTCTGAGTATGAGCCATTTGAAGCTTTTGCTTCAACAATATGCTTGTTTGGTCTATAATGGAGCCTACACTATAAATTTTTCTTGATATTATGAAACAGGCAAAAATCATCGGGACGGGAGCCTATCTTCCTAAAAAAGTGCTCACCAATGCTGATTTGGAGAAGATGGTTGAGACCTCAGACGAATGGATCGTCTCGCGCACAGGGATGCGTGAGCGGCGCATTGCAGCTGAAGACGAGTACACCTCTGATATGGGTCTTGCAGCGGCGAAAAAAGCGATTGAGAAATCAAAAATCGACGCCAAAAGTATCGATTTGATCCTTGTGGCGACTCTCACACCTGATTACATCTTTCCCAGCACAGCATGTCTCATTCAATCTAAGCTCGGGATCGAAGCGGCAGCAATGGACATTCAGGCGGCTTGTTCGGGCTATATTTACGGCCTATCCATTGCAAAAGCCTTTATCGAAGCCGGTCTCTATCACAATATCCTCGTGATTGCAGCTGAAAAACTCTCCTCAATTGTCGATTACGAAGACAGAACGACCTGTATCCTCTTTGGGGATGGAGCTTCTGCATGCATCGTTTCTAATGAGGGAAAAGGGCTTGTAATCCGGGATACTGTACTCGGGGCGGATGGAGATCAAACGGAAATTTTAAAAATGCCTGCTGGAGGATCGCGCAACCCCGCGAGCAAAGAGACGGTGGAAGCGAAGATGCATTATATTAAAATGGGAGGGACAGAGGTTTTCAAGCATGCGGTACGCCGGATGGAATCGTCTTCTAAAGAGTGTATTGAGCGGGCGGGTCTTCAAGAATCGGACATCAACTGGCTCATTCCGCATCAGGCCAATATCCGGATCATCGATGCGATTGCAAAACGTTTTCAAGTTCCCAATGAACGGGTGTTCATTACGGTCGGTAAATATGGAAATACCTCGGCATCTTCGGTAGGGATTGCCCTCGACGAGCTTTTAGAAGAAAAGGAGCTTTCTTCTGGAGATAATATCCTCCTCACGGCATTTGGAGCTGGATTGACCTGGGGGTCTACGGTGTTGACCCATGAATAAGAAAATAGGATTTCTTTTCCCTGGTCAAGGGGCGCAATACCCAGGAATGGGGCGCGATTTTTTTGAGCAATTTGAAGAGGCGAAGGCTGTCTTTCAAAAGGCCGATAAAATCTTGGGAGAACCCTTCTCTGAGCGCATTTTCAACGGGCCTCAGGAGGAATTGACTCTCACGAAAAACAGCCAGCTGGCCATCTTCATCACGAGTATAGCAATTTTGCGCGTCATGCAGTCTCAAAATCCCGATCTACAACCCGTCGTTTGCGCAGGACTTAGTCTCGGAGAATACACAGCACTTGTCGCCGCAGAAAAACTCTCTTTCGAAGCCGCTCTTCTGCTTGTCAAAGCTCGAGGAAGCTTCATGCAAGAGGCGTGCGTGTCGCATCCCGGTGTGATGCACGTTATTCTCGGTCTAGAACTCACTGCAGTGCAAGAAGTGACGGACCCAATTGAAGGGGTCTGGATTGCGAACCTCAATTGCCCTGGACAAATCGTGATTGCCGGAACGCAAGAAGGGGTGGAAAAAGCCGCAGTTCTTCTCAAGGAAAAAGGAGCGCGCCGCATCATGCCCTTGCAGGTTTCAGGAGCATTTCACAGTGGACTGATGCAAGAAGCTAAAGAGCGTCTCGAGCCGATGATTCGAAACACCGCAATCTCTGAGTCTTCGATTGAAATCGTCATGAATATTCCCGGAGATTACGTCTGCTTAATGGATGAAATGCGCCAAAACATGATCTGCCAAGTGACCCAGCCGGTTTGTTGGCAAAAGGGGATTGAGGCGATGCTTGAGAAGGGAGTGGATCTCTTCATCGAAATGGGCCCTGGCAAAACGCTTGCTGGCATGAATAAGCGGATCGGAGTTGAAGTGCCGATCATCAGCGTAGAAAAAGTAGAGGATTTATATGCACCAGTTGCTTAAAGGAAAAAGAGTTCTCATCACAGGCGGAACTGCAGGTATTGGCAAGCAGATTGCCCTGACGTGTGCAGAGCATGGGGCGAGTGTAGCGATTTTTGGAACCAATCAAGAGCGTGCCAATCAAGTCATCGAAGAGCTTGGGCAGCATAAAACTTCTGATGAGCAAAACTTTCTAGCTGAAATTGTCAATGTCTCTAAAAAAGCGGATATTAAAGTGGCAATCCAAGATATTTTAGAAAAATGGGGCGGGATCGACGTCCTCGTCAACAATGCGGGAATTACACGCGATGGGCTTTTGATGAAAATGCCCGAAGAGCATTGGGACGAAGTGATCGATGTGAACCTCAAGTCGGTTTTCAATACATGTCAGGCGCTCGTGCGTCCCATGATGAAAGCGCGGTCTGGAAAAATCATTAACATTTCTTCTGTCGTTGGCTTGACAGGAAATGCTGGACAAGTGAATTATTCTGCCTCTAAGTCAGGTGTGATCGGTTTTACGAAATCGCTAGCACAAGAACTCGCGACGCGTGGAGTTTCGGTCAATTGTATCGCGCCGGGGTTCATTGAAACCCGGATGACAGATGCTCTGACCGATGTGCAAAAAGAGGGAATTCTCAAAAAAGTCCCCATGGGACGGATGGGAAAACCTGAAGAAATTGCACATGCAGCTCTCTTTTTGGCGAGCGACATGGCAAATTACATGACAGGGCAAGTCCTGACAGTTGATGGCGGAATGGTAATGTAACAAACAACCAATGAGGGTATTATGGATACAAAGGATAATCTAATGTCGATTGAAAAAGAAGTGATAGACATTGTGGTTGAACAGCTCGGTGTAGATATTGGTGATGTGACAGCTGAAAAGTCATTCGTCGAAGATCTCAATGCTGATTCACTCGATTTGACAGAGCTTATCATGACATTTGAAGAACGTTTTGGCTTTGAAATTTCAGAAGAAGATGCAGAGAAGCTCAAGACGCTTAGCAATGTCATCGAGTACATCAAACAGAAAAAAGCTTAAAACATGTTCTGTTTTAAGAGCAGCGAAAACAATCTAATACTGCTTGGCGTTCAAGACTCGTACTTCGGAAAGCTTCCAGAGAATGCGTATTTTGATCGTCCATCTACTGGAAAAGGGATTGAGGGACTG
>JAAKFB010000192.1 GCA_011065235.1 Chlamydiota bacterium
GACTCGACGATTTCGAGCACGACCAGTTGATCGGCCAGGTCGCGGTAGTTGAGCCAAGAGCCATTCCCATCATGCTTGCGCCGCCAACTGCCCAGGTGCACTTCGTAGATACTGATAGGAACATTGCCAAAGCGAAATTTTTTTCGCTCTTTGATCCAATGCGCATCGCTCCAGTGAAAACGGCTCACATCAAAGACAATCGAAGAGTTTTTCGGACGCACTTCGGCAAAGTGGGCAACCGGATCTGTCTTGATGAAATGCTCTCTTTCTTTTGTCACCACTTCAAACTTGTATTTCTCCCCTTCACTCAGATTGGGAATGAACAACTCCCAAACACCGGTATTTCCAATCTGCCGCATGGGGTTCATGCGCCCATTCCAATCATTGAATTCTGCCAGGAGGGATAGTGAAATAGCGTTGGGTGCCCAAACGGCAAAGTTGACTCCTGCAACACCCTGATGCACTTTTGGTGTGGCTCCAAGCAGATCGTAAAGCTCGTAATGCAGCCCTTGGCTCACTAAATGTTCGTCGAGATCTCCAAAGATTTTTGCAAAGGCGTAAGGATCGTGGGCTAACTTCCCATTGTGATGAAAAATTCGATAATCTGTCGGCTTAATTTCTGTAGAGACTTCATACTCATAAATGCCCGCATCATGAATCTGTTTTGCCTCTACCTCTTTTCCACGCACTTCGAGCGCGCAATTTGTCGAATCTGGTCTCCAAAGGCGGATCACCTGCCTTTTTTCGTCAATCGCTTGGAGCCCCAATATTTTGTGGGGATCACTGAATTCCCCCTTGATAATCAACTCATGAATCTTCTCTTGCATAGCACCCTCTTTTGTGTATAATTACATATACATTTAAACAGTAAGGTTCAAGTGAAACAAAGACGTGTGATTTCCGTTTTCATGTTGACGATGATTAATGTCGCCACTATTGGCAGTGTCAAAAATTGGGCGGTCACTGCCGAATATGGATTTTCGTCGGTTTTTTTCTTCCTATTTGCCGCTCTCATTTTTTTTATTCCCACATCTTTAATCTCTGCAGAATTGGCAACTGGATGGCCCAAGACTGGCGGGGTTTTTGCATGGGTCAAAGAAGCTTTCGGACATCGTACGGGTTTTTTGGCAGCTTGGCTATTGTGGGTCCAAAATATCGTCTGGTATCCGACGGCCCTCTCTTTCATTGCTGCAACCATTGCCTATATTTTCAATCCCGAGCTGGCGATCAATAACTGGTATACATTTTGCACCATTTTGATCGTCTTTTGGGCAATAACGCTCGTTAATTTACGCGGCATGCGCACATCGGGTTGGATTTCTAGTTTAGGGATGATTTTTGGAACGTTTTTGCCCGGTTTATTCATCATTTTGCTCGGGCTAATCTGGTATTTGAGCGGCTTTCCCTCACAAATTCCCTTCACAAAAGAGAGCTTCATCCCTAATTTAGGAAGTCTCAACCAACTCGTCCTTTTCGCAGGGGTTTTAATCAGCTTAGCGGGAATGGAAATGTCGGCTGTGCATGCACGCGATGTCGAGCATCCAAAAAAGAACTATCCCAAGGCCATTTTCTATTCTGCCCTACTCATTTTGGGCCTCTCGATTCCCGGAGTTCTTTCAATTGCGATTGTCGTGCCACAACAAGATATCAGTCTGCTTGCAGGCTCTCTGCAAGCCATCGCCATCTTCTTGCAAAAATATGGCTTAAACACGTTTATGCCCACATTTGCCGCCTTGATTGCGATTGGAACCATCGCCTCGGTAAGCACATGGACAGTCGGCCCCACAAAAGCGCTTTTGGCTGCCGCTCACGTTGGGGATCTCCCTCCCCTTTTCCGACGCATCAATAAAAACGCGATGCCCACTCCCCTGCTCATCTTCCAAGCAATCGTCGTGAGTTTCATCTCGCTCCTCTTCATTTTTCTGCCCACCCTAAATGAAGCCTACTGGATTCTTCTCGCCCTCGTTACAGAGCTGTATTTGATCATGTATTTGCTCATGTTTGCAGCGGCGATCAAACTCCGCTATAAACATCCAGACGTCGAGCGTCCCTACAAAATTCCCGGGAAAAATTTCGGCATGTGGTGCGTCGCAGGACTCGGTATTTTGAGTTCACTTTTCACGATGATCGTTGGCATACTCCCACCCGCTCACATCAAGGTCACCAATCGAGGACTCTACACCTTCTTCATGTTGGCTGGAGTAGTGATTTTCTCACTTGGACCTACAGTTATTCTCCTCTTCCAGAAAGAAGAGTGGAAAAACCGGCTCGACCACGAACACCACCAATAAGAGACTTTCTCTGAATTACTTCTCATCGGCAAGAGCCAAGATTTTTTTCTAGGAGAATGTTCTGGAAAGCTGCGGACTGCAAAAGCGAATCAGGGGGATTTCACCCCCTTTTTCGTCCTTTTGCAGGACCATTTTTTTATGAGTGGTCTGCAACCGACACAAAAAGAGACAACGTCATCTTTTTGTGCAGTTGCAGTCGATGGCTGCTAGCGCACAGCAAAATCGGTCCGTGCGAGGCGCCACAGTGTTTCACACGGGGCGCTCTCGTGTAGGATCCGATTTGGCAAAGCGATCGCAGCTCAAGACACGTAGTGCTGTTTTTATTTTTTTTCATATTGCTTCGATATTTTCGAAGAAAATATCGACAGTTCTTTTGAGGAATTTTTTTTAATGCATGAAGCGATCGAGATAGAGGATTTTACTCTCTTCTATCTCCAAAGCTTGGTTATGCATGTAGCGCTCTCCCCTCTGCCGCGGATGCTTGCGCACGCGAAAAGATTTGAGGCTGCGCTGCAAATGCAATTGAACCGAGCGCGTCTTTCTAGGGCGCACGATGACTTTTTTCAGCTCTTTTTTGGACCACTCGAGATCGATCCGATCTCCCTCTTTGGTCACAAGGGATGTGAGTCGCCCGGCATGGAGTTCTTTAGGGAGAGCGGGCAAGAGATGCCAGCGGTCCTTTTCTTCAGAAAAGAAGAGCGCTTGGATTTGGCGGGCTCCTTCATGGATAATCCCCAAGGGAGAAAGGTTTTTGGGGATGTCGCGTTCAGGAATCAGTCCTAGGAAATTCTCATCGGTAAGTCGTGGACACAAAATCCCCTGAAAAGCCACTTGAAAGGTCTCTTTTAATTGACCAGCGGCTAAAAGGGCATCTGTGCCAACGGGCTCTTTGGGAAGCGCCTTTTCTGGGATCACTTGCGCAAGACGCATCCAAAAGGGCAATATCTCAGCCATATCGCATCTCCTCTTTATAAGGTCCCAGTCTTGCTTCTTATGGACGCCAAGAGAGAGGCGTGTGCGGATCTCGGGGAGCTCCACCTTTTCGATGAAGTCAAAGGCGTCCGGAGTAATGTGATAGCGGAAGCCCTTTCCAAAAACTTCAATTCTTCCCCTCTCTAAATCCTGGACAACGGTAAAGCCTTTTAAACATCCCTCGACAGCGCGCTCGTGTTTGCCCCCTCCTGCGCGGTTTTCAAAAATGAGTTTCGTAGGAAAAATTTGCACTTCCCACGTGC
>JAAKFB010000193.1 GCA_011065235.1 Chlamydiota bacterium
TCCTTTATTTATAAAATCATTCATGACTTCTTTGTTCTTGAATTCGATTGACAGAGTTATGATTGCAAGATAGCTCAAAAATCGAATTGTTTTTGATGACATCTTCTCAAGCTGTAAAGATTGTTCCTTAGCATTCCAACCACATCCCTTTTTGCAAATAGATGAAATAAGTCCGCAGATTAATTTTTCGTGATCCAAAAGCCCCCTTTCTTCGATATACTCGAAAATTTTTGAAACCATCTCATCGTCCAATAAATCAGACTTACTTAATTTATCTATACAACGACCTAAAAGCTTATCGAATTGCAAAAAATGAGCACCCTTATAAAGCTCAAAGAGTTCACATAACTCGAGTTTAGGAATAGTAGAAGTTCTCACGAACTGATCAATCCAACTAATCACATTTCGAGAGAGGTCCATTTTTTGCTCTGTTTTATCTAATAGAAACATTGTAATACTGGAAATTTGATCTAGCCATTGATAGCGATTAATAACAAACGTTTCATCTGCAGGTAGACACAGTGTTTTATCCAACTGTTTTTTCAGTATTGCATCAACACGCGGATCTGTTCTCCATGCAGAAAGTTTACTCGCCTTCTTTAGGATTGTATTATTCGAAAAGTTCTCCAATAACTCTAATTCAAACTGCTTAACAGCTTTTTTAAATATCTTGCCATTTTGCTCTATCAATTCTGGACACTTCCCCACTGATTTGATTATATGATATGGGGAACGGTTATCAATAATTGGATATCGCCCAGAACTAACGGGATTGCAAGCCATGTTGTTACCTCCAAATTTTCTAAAGTAAAAAAACCCAAGTTGCCACCCATTTTTCCTCTATGCTATCTGCGGTGCTTACCTACTACGTTTCGCTCGTCGCCAAGGTGCTCCCACCTTGGCTTCCTCTCGAAACTTGTATCTAAACAGCTCGCTAACGCCTATAGGAAAAGGGGTGACAACTTGGGTTAAAGAATATACGAAAATGACTCGTTAATTACAAAAAAAAACTTCCAGAGGGGGATCTGGAAGCTCCTAAATTGAGACGCTCTTTGGGGGAGATAGAGTCCCCTGCCCGACTAGTCTCTTGTTAATTTTGTGCGATGTTGGAAGTTATTTCATCCTTTTGTTGTAGATAATCCATCATAATTTCTTTCACTTTTTCTTCAACAGAATTTTCTGGCGCTACTTTTCCAATCGCTAGTGCTTTTAAGACTTCAAAATCCATGTTGAAGGCCTTCTGAGTCCGATATGCAGCTTGTGCTTTTTCTATTTTTTCTTGCCAATTTGGATCGCGAGAATCTTTTGCAGCTGCTTGCATTTTGTCTAGTTTTTCAAAAACAAGCGCGATTTTCTTTTTGTGGAAATCTTCACTGATGCTTTTGGAGTGGTGGGCCGCTGCCTCGAGAAGTAGGGATTTGATGTAGTACTCTGTTTCAAGGGATGAAATTTTGTTCTCTATCGTCCCTTTTGCATCTTCTGGCATGTGGTATTTCAGAGAATCGAGCTCGGAGAGTACAAGTGTATGCTCAAGCGATGGGCTGTTGAAGACGATGGAGTCTATTTTGTTAACGATTTCAAGCTCGGGATTTTCAGAAATCGCATCGAGGAGGCGTTGGTTTCGCACTTTGTCCAGTTGGCGAATGCCCAGGAGCATTGTTTCATTGAGGGGAAGGGGGTGGCTTTTCATCGCGGTCTTGGCACTTTCAAAAATGCCGCGCAAGACACCTGCTTTTCCAGCGCTTTGAAACTGCTCATGTATCTGCTCAAGAAAATTGTCGTATTCCCCTTTTCGATACGTGGTCTCGACTTCTTGGATGATCACGTTTCCAGTAGAGGGTAGTTGTGTGGTTTGCCCCTGTAGAGGTGTCAAGGAGCTAGCTGAGATGGCCAGGGCGAGGATTTCAGCAATCCATTTCTTCAACATACATATTCTCCAAAGTTTTATTATCTACGTCGCATGTAGAATTTATTATATTAATAATTGGGATTTAATTCAAACATTTAAAAATAATTTATTCCCATTGCGTCTCGTACTTCTGATAATGTCGCTGAGGCGGTCTGACGGGCTTTCTCTGTCCCTTTTTTCAAAATTTCCATTACATGGGCGGGGTCCTTTGCAAACTCTTCTCGCTTCTTCCGAATGGGCTCAAGAAAGGTTTGTAGGACTTCATTGAGATATTTTTTGAGTGTTCCATCTCCAAGTCCCCCTTTTTGGTAGTGGTCTTTGAGCTCTTGTACTTTCGCAGTGTCTGGATCGAAGGTATCGAGGTAGGTGAAGACGGGATTCCCCTCGACTTTTCCAGGTGCTTCGATATCGGTATGACTGGGGTCAGAGATCATGCGCATTATCTTCTTCTTGATGACTTCTGGGGGATCCGAGAGGAAGATGCAATTGCCTATGGATTTGCTCATTTTTTCATTGCCATCTGTCCCAGGCAAGCGTGCCATTTTGGGGATGAGTGCCTCTGCGCGCACGAGGACTTCTTGTCCGTAAGTCTGGTTGAAATGGCGGACGATTTCATTGGTCTGCTCGAGCATGGGGCGTTGATCCTCGCCTACGGGGACGAGATCGGCTTTGAAGGCGGTGATATCGGCGGCCTGACTCACGGGATAGACCATAAATCCGGCGGGAACGGCTTCTCCAAAGCCTTTTTGCACGATCTCGGCTTTCACGGTCGGGTTGTGTTTGAGTCGGTTCCAGGTGATGAGGTTGAGGTAGTAGGAGGTCAGCTCGAAGAGCTCGGGGATGAGCGTCTGGATGAAAATCGTGCTTTTTGCCGGATCGATTCCAACTGCTAGGTAGTCAAGGGCAACTTGAAGGACGCTTTCACGGACTTTTTCTGGCTCTTTCGCATGATCGGTGAGTGCCTGGGCATCGGCAATGATGATGAACTGGGTACAGGTGTCTTGAAGTTCAACGCGATTTTTTAACGAGCCCACGTAATGGCCCAGGTGGAGGGGGCCTGTAGGGCGGTCTCCTGTCAAAATGATCTTTTTATCCATCAATTTCCTCAGATTCTTCTTGCATATATTATCCAACTATGGAATTTATTACACTCGTGAATATTCAAAATTATGAGATCCTAAAGAGCATTGGCCGCGGTGGCATGGGTGAGGTCTTTTTGGCCCACGACACGATCTGTGGGCGCAACGTTGCCCTCAAACAAATCCGCGAAGAGTGGGCGAAGAAAAAGGTTATTCAGGAGCGCTTCCTTCGCGAGGCTAAGATCGCAGCACAGCTCTCTCATCCCAGCATTATCCCGATCTATTCGATTGGAGATGAGTTTTACACGATGCCCTACATCGAGGGTGAAACGCTCAAAGAAATTTTGCAGACCACGCGGCAGCAAGCCAAAAAAGGAGATCCTCTTCATCCAATCGGCTGCTCCATTCCCGCATTGATTCAGATTTTTTTGAATGTTTGTGGTGCTGTTGGCTATGCCCATGAGCGGGGCGTTTTGCATCGCGATCTCAAGCCCGACAACATCATCGTCGGAACATTCAAGGAATTGATC
>JAAKFB010000194.1 GCA_011065235.1 Chlamydiota bacterium
CAGTGGAGCTTTTACAGGAGGATTCGAAGCGGAAGAGGTCGAAGACCCTGGAGCCGGGTACAAAATCCCACCTCCTCCGTAAGGGTAAAAGCTCCAGTGGAGCTTTTACAGGAGGATTCGAAGTGGAACTAGCCGTAGGCTCGATTCCCGCCCCTATGTAATTAGGAGCAAATGTCCAGTGGACATTTGTGGGCGGAATCGAGGTGGAATATGCCGAAGGCAATGGAACTGGGGGGCGAAGCCCCTGGAACCGGGTGAATCCCACCTCCTCTGTTCAAATCCCGCCCCTAATGCAATAGGAGCAAATGTCCAGTGGACATTTGTGGGCGGATTTGAAGCGGAAGAGGGCGAAGCCCCTGAAGCCGGCAAGGTGTATCCTCTGTGCATATTTAATAAGTTTAAGAATTTCATTTCAAAAAATTCGGTATCAGTATAAAAAGAAAAAATTATGCGTTGTCCATTTTGCAATCACGAGGAATCAAAAGTCACAGATTCGCGCAATGCGGATCCGACGAATGCGATTCGTCGTCGTCGAGAGTGTTTGAAGTGCTTGCGTCGCTTTACCACATTTGAGACAGTAGATTTGACGCTTCAGGTGCAGAAGCGCGATGGACATTACGAAGATTTTCAGCAAAGCAAACTCACTAAGGGGCTTGAAGCGGCATGTCGTCATACGCGCATTAGTCGTCAGCAGGTCCAAGAGATTGCCTATAAAGTTACAGCAGAGCTCATGGAGCGGCAACTGAGAGAAATTGCAGCGACTGAACTTGGAGATATTGCGATGAAGCATCTCGAAAAATTAGATACTGTTGCTTATATTCGTTTTGCTTGTGTATATCGTCGATTTAAAGACGTTGATGAATTGAAAGATGCAATTGAAAATATAGCCCCCCAGGAGACTCCTTATGCCTCTGAAAAAATCTCAAATTGAAGACTTTAAAAAACGCCTTCTCGAATTACGCGAGGAAATGACTAAAATGGTGAAAGAGACTAGCGAAGATGTCAAAACTGTAGGAGAGTCCAAAGGATATTCTCAGCATCAAGCCGATGAGGGAACGGATGACTTTGATCGGACAATCAGCTTGCAGCTTACCGATAAGGAAATCCGCATTTTGCGCCAAATTGATCGTGCTTTGGAAAAAATCGAAGAGGGAACATATGGGATTTGTGATATTTCAGAAGAAGAAATCCCCCTCAAGCGGCTGGAAGCCATCCCTTATGCGACCATGACTGTGGCCTCTCAGGAAAAATTTGAAAAGGGGCAAATCACCTAAAGATGCGCAAATTCGTCATTTTTGCACTGATTTTATTTTTCGATTTTGTCTCTAAGTACTGGGTGGCACACCAGCTGCCTTTGATTCAGCTCTATTCTGGCTTTCCCTTCGGAGGCATCGGGATCTTAAACACTTCTCTGCTCAAAATCTCCTTCGTTCACACGACAAATACGGGAACTGCATGGGGTTTTTTCTCAAACTATCAGATCGCTCTTCTCGTAGTGCGCATGTTGGTGACGGGAGGCATTCTTTCCTATTTGCTTTATTTTTCCGTTCCAAAATATCTCCAGATTCCTCTTACATGCATCGCAGCTGGTGCTCTTGGAAACATCATCGATTTTTTTCTCTATGGTCACGTAATTGATATGGCTTATTTCATTTTTTACAAGTACTCCTATCCGATCTTCAACATTGCAGACGCAGCCATTTTCTTATCGGTTCTCTATCTTTTTTTCTTTTCAAAAAAAACCCAATCTCATCGCCGTGCCCCTTCCAGTTAATTCTCCAGAAGGAATCCTTCAAGTTTCCAAGTCGCGCAAGCTTCCCATTCTGATTTCTCTCTCTGAAATGGAAGATCTCTTCTCAATTTTAAGCCCCTTTGAAATCTACGATGTGAGCCGCCCACTCTCTCTGGATCAAGCACAAATCTCACAGGATGTTTTCCTTCACAACTACAGCCAATATGTCGAAGGGATCCAGTTGGCAAATCTCGTTGATGAAACTCCCTTGCGGCCCTATTTTTCTGCGATTTTCACCTCTACATCTGATGTTCTCTATGCACAAGCGCTTTCCAATGGCAAATACTTGGTCAAATCGCGTCTCCCGGTGATTCAACTGCAGCGCCATCATTTCATTTTTTCTGAGACGTTTCACTCGGGTGTGATGGGAAAGGAGAGCATCACGTGGGGGATTCAATTTTCCTATCCTCAGCTTTTCCTTGACCCAAAAACGCAATCGATTGGAAAGGTAGAAAAAAATGAAAATTTTCCGAATACTGAACTCTTCCAGCGTTTGGCAAAATGGGTGCGGAATCATACGTCTGCAACACCGTTTGTTGTGGGCGATCAACGGATCAATCAACCCATGCGCCTCGGAAAACAATGTTTTGAGTGGATTAATCATCATCCCAGTCTAAAGGAAAAAAAGCTCTATGTCGCAAATCGAAAACCTCCACAATAGTCTTATTGAAAAAGGGAAGACATTAGCTCTTGCAGAATCTTGCACAGGGGGGTGTCTCGCAGCGAAGCTGACTGCGATTCCCAATGCTTCCAAATACTTTTTGGGCTGTATCGTTGCCTATTCCAACGCGATGAAGAGGAAGCTGCTCAATGTGTCGCAAAAAACGTTGCTTGAAAGCGGTGCCATCTCGCGAGAAACCGCTAATGAGATGCTCATTGGGCTCATGAAAGTCTCAGAGGCTGATTTTGGGATTGCAATCACGGGAGATGCGGGGCCCACCGGTAATAAAATCGGGACGGTTTACATCGCCGTTGGGGCTCACGGAAAGAAGCCCCATGTGATCGAATGTCATTTTAAAGGCGACCGCAAGGCTGTGATGGAAGCTGCTTGCGATCGCGCTTTAGAGTGTGTATGCGAATTCATTTAGCTGCCCAAAAAAGCCATCTTTTCCCCTACGAGATGTTCTTCGAGCTCCACAAACTCAATTTGAGTTTGCTTCGCTCTCCAGAACGCTCTCCTAGGGAAAAATCTTGACTTTTGGCAGCAAAAGCAATTCACATACACCCTCTTATCAGAACTGCACCATCTGCTTTAGATCCATCAAAGAGATCTGATAATCTTCCAGCTCGTTTCCTCTGAGTTTGCGATTGATCAACCTACAGACAAAATTGCGCGTATTTCCCGGCCACATTGAAAAATTTGATTCGTGGAGAGGGGCTTCTACATGGTGGTGCTTCCCAAGGCTTGGAAATAAAGTTCGGATAATCGGACCGCAGCAAAAATATTCTTCTGTTTCTTCTTTTTTCATGGAAATTTCTAATATGTCTGTTTTAACTTTCATGTTGAGCATTCCAATAAAATACGAATAATCGAGCCCAACAAATGTGTGCTTAACGTTGCTTGTTGGCGTAGCATTATCTTTAATCCGTGATTCGTCACCATAGGGTAGCGTAATAGAATTTTTCGTAGGGAGGGCCTAAGCAGCGGAGGATTGTTTGGTGTCTTTTCCTTAAATTTGTAACTTCTCTTCTTTTCCCGTTAATAC
>JAAKFB010000195.1 GCA_011065235.1 Chlamydiota bacterium
GCGCAAATGGTCGAGGCCCTCTCTACGTTAGCCAATCTTGCTCGCAATGATCAGTGGGGGGTAATCGGAGAAGTACTGTCTCCGGAGATACATCAATTGGTCACTCAGTGGGACACTCTCTCTTCAGATAAAAGAGGAGAACTAGCTGGGTATGCTTTTGGAAAACATGGAGCAGATATTGCGGCTCCAGGAGCGCTAGCCAAAGTCGCAAGTAAGAGCGTGAAAAGCGCGCAAGAGCTAGCCGCGGTTTTCAAAAACCTCCAAAGAGCCGAGCGAACTCTTGTGCTTGAAACAGCAGCGGGAATGGGAAACACCGCCAAAATCGCAGAAATTGTCGAAGGGGGCCAAAGAACTGCATTCCTTGCCGAAGAACTAGGATTCTCTGCCCACGAAATGGGAATGTTAAAGCAAGCAGGAAAACTAGAGACAACAGTTACTAATACCTATGAGCATTTAAGCTTGCCGATGCAACAATCTATCAAGCTATTTGAAAATGCAGAAAAATATTTAAAACCACATAGGGGGTTCAAACCGGAAACTACGATTAGAGGACTCATTCATAAGACTGGCATTCCAACATTTCCTAAACCAACTGGGATCCCGGGAAATTTTAGAGTTAGACTTTCGAATGATGGAGCAGGTATGCTTTATGTTCACCATCAGCATACGCATATTTCCATTAGAGTAATGCCCGGAAAAACCCATAGCCCAAATCCAAGACAACAAAAGCCTTATGTAGTTCACATGAAAAATGGAAAAGCCATTGATAAACATGGGAATATAGTTGATAAGAGAGCTCCAGAAGCTCATATACCTCTTGAAGAATTTGTTTATAGAGATTGATAAGTTTTATGTTAACGAACGAAGATAAAAAACAGATACTAGTAAGTTTTTTAGAAACTGTAGAAGGCCTTTCTAACAAAGAATACCAAAAAAGAGTTTGGATTCGAGGAGAGGGACCAGAATGTGATGATTTTACTGAAACAACTTGCCACTTTTTTGAAGAAGGAGATGGTATTTTAGAAGAATATAAAGATTTTGGAATTAACAAAAAACAACATAACTCATTAGTAAAACTTAGGGGTCAATTTGACAAATTCGTTAAAGGGCCCAGACCAGGTTATCTTCCACAAGAGTTCATTGATACACAAGAATGGAAAAAAATAATGGCCTTGGCGAAAGATGTCTTAAAAGCATTTAATTACAAGAAACCTGTTAAGTAGTATCCAATCCCAGAAAGAGCAGGACACCTGCAAAGTTAAGGATTTCCGTCAGACAAAACGTGGAGGTGTTGGGGTTTGTTCCATCATCCCGAGTACGCGCAACAGCATGGTCGCCGGAGCGTCTTCCATGACCGATCTCGATAGCGTTCTCATGATGAGGGGGCCAGACCATCCGTTACCTCGATGAAAGATGTGCGCGTGATGGGAAGATCCACCAGCTAGTCACTCAGTGGGACACGATCCTTTCCGATAAAAGTATACTGCCATCAATAGATTGAGACACGGATTTGCGTCATACTAGAAACCGTGAAACCAAAAACAGGAGACAGTATGACCGAAAAAACCGAAGAGCCTATCCGACGTCCAAAAAGATGGTCTGCCTCTAGAAAAATGGAGGTAGTTGTCCGTTGCCTTCGAGGAGAATCACTCGACAATTTAAGTCGTGAAATTGGAGTAGCAGCTACCTATCCTACGAAAAATTTGTCTACTAAAGACTCAAGAATTTTCTCCTCCGATGTCAATGCAAAGTTTTTATTGCAAGATCTGCTGCTTCTCAAGTGTTTTTATTCTAATAATTTCTGCTATTGAGGCTCTACATATCACAGTGATATTTCCAAAGAGCCCTTTGATACCAAAAAGGAGCAGTAGTTGTAGTGCGGTCGAGAATGAAGAAAGACCTAATAGGTTGATAATGAGACCGGATCCTTGGTTTGCACTAGTCGAAGAAATCCCTGAAAAAGCTAAGAGAACTATCAAATTAGCTATCATCGCAAAGAGGAGAGAAGATTTTCGACTAAAGCGATCTGATAAGGTTCCTTGTATAGGAGAGGAGAGTGCTTGACATCCTAGAAGAATAAGGAGCGCCCAAACAAGGGGAATGGAGACTTTAATAATCATGTAAATCAATATCACATCCAGAGAGGCGTCAAGGAGCATCATGAATGAAGAGAGAATCACATTTGGATGCTTAAAAAGATCTAAGGTGATTGAAGAGCGCCAATTGCTAAGGCTGTCTATTTTATCCATTCTGCTTCTAAAAAAGCTTAAAAATAGCCATTCTCCCAGTAATTTTGCTCCGATAGCAAATATGATCAAATGGCTTGGGAAAATAGGAGCTTTTAGAATGAGAAGGACTGTTATGAAGAGGATGTGAGGAAGAAAGCCGATTGTTGTGCTGATTCCGCTCATGAAGCCAAAAAGAGGGGTAGAGTTATTCATTAGGGAATTTTCTCCTAGTTGGTGCTCGATTTATGATAAGCTTTTTTTGTAGTTCGGACAAGAAAAACCGCACTGCAAATCAACCCAGTTGTCGATAATACAGACACCAGAATGCTCGACACTGGGTTGATTTGCAGTGCGTAAAGGGTTCCAGCAACTGCGGTAAATATACCTACAACTTGCGATATCAGAACACGATGCCACATGGCTGCACGTTCATGGATCTTTAGGGCATCAATACTCTTGAATATCTTTGACTCAAGGATAGATGGATAATGTTCTTCTAATTCTTTTCCTGCAGAGATGTGCTTGGAAAGGCGTTTATCATAAGGGATGCTAAGAAAAATGATGGTAAAAGCGATAGCAATGAGCGTGCCAATCCCTGAGATGATGATCCCAATTAGGCAATTGGGGAGAACTCCATGGCACTGTAGGATAAAGAAAATGAAGGAACTTACAAAGAAAAAGCCTAGGTACTTAAAATGTAAAAATTCTAGTTTTGATTGGGATTTTTCAAGCTGCAGATAGTTGTCTGTGATTCGAGCATAAGCATAAGGAGCCTCTTCGGGAGGAAGGCTTTTCAGTGAATTTTTTGGAAATTCAATAAGCATAGGCTTTTTTTGCTGGATTCTTCATATCTTGGACTCTTCCAGTTTTTGATGTGATTCTAAAACTGCATTGCATTGTTGTCTATGGGTTGCTTCTCTAAAATTTCTTGAATTATTTTTCAATCAGAGAGGCTCTGGGATAGGTGGAAAACTGCGGTAATAAAATGGCAGTTACGGGTTACAACCGTCCATGATGTCGCAGAGGCAGCGTGATGATAAAGGTTGTCCCCTTGCCAAGCTCGGAGGTGGCTGTAATGGTTCCGTCGTGCTTGGAAATGATCGTCTTGACGATCGAGAGGCCAAGGCCGGCCCCGCCGAGTCTACGTGAATGGGTCTTGTCTACCCGATAGAATCGCTCGAAGATGTGCTCGAGATCTTCGGGAGGGATCCCTTTACCTTGGTCCTGGATACGGATCGTCACTTCTTCCTCATCGGAGGTGGCG
>JAAKFB010000196.1 GCA_011065235.1 Chlamydiota bacterium
ACTCAGGAGTGATCTTATGAAGCAATTCATCTTGAAGCTGGAGAGACCATTTTTTCGAGTTGCTGCAATGGTGCATTTCCCGTTTGATTTTTTGGGACAGAAAAATGTTTAACTCTGAGTAAGGATCGTGAAATTCAGGGCTCTCATCAATCGCATCGAGAAGATCGCGACCGAGCAATTGCTTTTTCTTGAGCGGGCGCTTTTCGAGTCCTTCAGTATGTGTTTTTCGGGGAATTCTCCTAGCCATTTACCCGGTCTAACGGATTAAAGAATTTTTTGTCATCAAAATTTTTCTTACTATTGTAATTTTTTATGATAGCGGTAATAATTAGGGCCCGAACGGAGGTTTCTCATGAATCAGATTACAGTAGCTGGACATCTAGGCGCAGACCCTGAAGTGCGCTTTACATCTTCAGGACAAAAAGTGACCACTTTGCGCGTTGCCGCACGCGTGCGTCGCGGATCAAAAGGCGATGACACGATTTGGTGGCGCATCACAATTTGGGGCGAACAATTTGACAAGATGATTCCCTATTTCAAAAAGGGAAGTCCAATCATCGTCTTTGGCGAATTGAACAAACCTGAAATTTTCACAAATCGCGATGGGCAGCCTCAAGTTTCGATGAATATCACTGCTCAAAACTTACTCTTTAGTCCTTTTGGACGTCCCGATGGCCAAAATGCGCCTAGTGGACAGGATGAAAGCTCGTCTTTCAGCGGGGGACAAGATCAACAGCAGCAGCAACAAGATCAACAGAAACAACAACAAGCACCTCAGAAGCAGTTTGGTCAAGCACAAGAAGAACCTGCAGAAGCCTTAGCCGATGAGGAAATACCGTTCTAATGGATGCATGCATTTTGCCCTTTTTTGAAGGGAAAACACCGGCTTTTTCAGCAAAAGGAAAAGCAGCCCTTTTTAGTGCTCCGATTAAAGCGGGCGATTTTACCGGAAAAAAAGGGGAGAGGCTCTGTCACTATCCTTCCACCGGCTCTGCAAAGCGTCTGATTTTATTGGGCCTTGGCAAGGAAAAACAACTGACAAAAGAGGTTTTGCGCCGGGCATATGCCAGTGCTGTTTCTCATTTGAAGGGAAAAGCCAAATCGGTTGAGGTACATCTGCCTGTAACCAATGTTTTGGAAAAAGACGCGATCTCCATTGCAGCTGCTGAAGGGGTCTATCTTGCGAACTATGTCTTTGATGTGAACAAATCGATAAAAGATAAGGCGCTCTCCCAAATAAAATTTGTGGGAGGGGTGGATAAAGCTCTTAAGCGGACCAAAATAGTGTGCGACAGCGTTTACTTCACACGCAATCTCAATTTCAGCAATGCCGATGATGTGACCCCCACTTTTTTGGGACAGATAGCAAAAGATCTTGCCGCTGAATATGCACAGATTTCAACGAAAGTGCTGGGGCGCAAAGAGATTGAAAAACAAAAACTCGGCCTTTTAGAAGCTGTCAGTAGAGGTTCAGCTACCGATCCAGCTCTAATTCTGATCGAATATCGCGGAGATCCCAAGTCAAAAGAATTAAACGCCTTTGTCGGAAAAGGTGTCACCTATGATACGGGTGGACTCAATTTGAAGCCAACGGGGAGCATGGAAACCATGCGCGAGGACATGTCTGGCGCAGGAGCTGTTCTAGGAACAATGCGTACCCTTGCAGCGCTCAAACTCCCCATCAATGTCATTGGAGTGATTGGATCCACAGAAAATGCCATTGGGCCCAAAAGTTATAAACCTGGTGATGTCTATCGCAGTTACAGCGGGGTGACGGTCGAGGTGACAAATACCGATGCTGAAGGGCGTCTTGTCCTTGCAGATGCTCTTTCCTATGTGCAAAAAAAATATGCTCTCAAGCGGATCATCAATATTGCAACGTTGACAGGAGGCGCTGTGGTAGCCCTCGGAGAAGAGGTCACTGCACTCATGTCGAATGACGATCAATTGTCTGCAGAGCTTACCCAAGCTGGTGAAAGCACCTATGAACGGGTTTGGCGGTTGCCTCTTTACGAAGAATACGAAGATATCCTCAAGTCAAAAATCGCAGACATTAAAAATTCTGGACAGCGTAAAGCCTCTCCGATTCAAGGGGGCATTTTTCTAAAACGCTTTATTGGGAAAGTCAAATGGGCTCATCTCGATATTGCCGGCACGGCATCTCCAGATCCGCAAAAGCCCTATCATTCCATCCAATCTACGGGAGTAGGGGTACGTCTCATGACGGAATTTTTTGAATGTCTTTGCTCGAAGTAAGCGTAAAAGATAGCGGGCAGACCCTGCTATCTTTTTTACGCAGTGCTCTTTCCGCATACCCCTCTGTCAAAGCCATCAAACGTGCTATTGATGCTAAGCAGTGTAAAATTAATGGCCGCGTTGAGTTTTTTTCGACACATCGCCTCCGTACAGGGGACCTAGTGGAGATTGTGCTAGAGGTTGCAAAACCCAACCTCAGTGCGCCCGTTCTTTTTGAAGATTCTGAGTTGATTCTATTTGACAAGCCTGCTGGCAAAACCTCGGAATCTTTTGAGGGATTCTTTCTCGTGCATCGACTCGATAAAGAAACATCAGGAGTGATCCTGTTTGCCAAAACACCCGAAATGCGCGATCTACTTATCTCTCTTTTCTCCAAGCGGAAGGTCGACAAAGAGTATTTGGCCATTTGTGATGGAAAAATGGTTCAAGAAAAATGGGTCTGTGACGATTTTCTCGGGAAAAAAGCCGCCTACCAAGGGGGGAGCCTTTACGGCAAAGTCCCCAAGGAGAAGGGAAAACGGGCCGTCACCCATTTTGAATTGTTGAGGGCGTGTGAGACCGCCTCCTATGTGCTTGCCAAACCCATCACAGGCAGGACGCACCAAGTGCGTGTCCATCTTCGAGACAGAGGGCATCCTGTACTGGGGGATTGGCAATATGGAAAGCAGTTCAAATGCCCTCTACATCCCAAGAGACATTTACTCCATGCTCGCCTGCTTTTCTTCGTTCATCCCACAACGGGGAAAAAATTAGAGATACGAGCTCCTCTTTCAAAAGATTTTTTAGAAGCGCAAAAAATGTTATTTGGCGCATAATCAGAATTATGAAACGGTTTTTGATCGTCAAAACCTCTTCCATCGGAGATGTGATACAGAGCTTCCATCTCATCGATTATCTCAAAAAGCGCTTTCCCCATTGTCAGATCGATTGGGTGGTAGAAAAGGCAATTGCTCCATTATTGCATGCCCATCCTGAGCTCGATACCGTTTTAGAGGTCGATACGAGGTGTTGGCGTCGGTCTCTTTTTGCCCATCGCCACAGCATCTTCTCTTTTTCTAAAGAGCTGCGCAAAAAAAACTATGATGTCTTATTTGATGTGCAGGGCAATACCAAATCGGGAATCATCACAGGACTTGCAAAAGCAAACCATATGGAAAATATTCCCACCATCCGGGGCCTGAACCTGTTAAGCCGGAAGGTTACAAATGCCCATTTCCGCAAATA
>JAAKFB010000197.1 GCA_011065235.1 Chlamydiota bacterium
CTTCTGCTTTATTTTTTTTAGGTCATTGGCGACGAGTATTTGGCCTTCTATCGACATATTCCTATACTTGTAATTCCTCTTCGCCTAGCTTTCCCGAAAAGATAAGGGACAAGTTGAATTAATGGCCTCTGCCATGACATAAAAGCTGCCGCACACGATGATCATTTCCGATTTATTTGCGGCGGCTTTTGCATTTCTTATCCCCTCTTCGATGCTTTCTTCTAGCGAATGGGGGCATGTTGAAATCAGGCGAAAATCCTCTGCCAGCTCTTCTGTTGTGGCGCTGTCATTTTGGCAGGCTTGAACAAAGTGGACGTGGCGGGCTTTTTGCTCGATTTTCTCCAAGCATCCTTTGATATCTTTGCTTCGACTCATCCCGATGACAAAGCGAAATGTCCGATAGGGATAGCGATGCTCTAAAGCAGCACTCAGTCTTGTAAATCCATCGATGTTATGTGCAACGTCGTAGATCACATTTTCTTTCTTGTCAAAGCGGCAAGGTAGGGAGAACTTCAATCCCGCTTCGATAGCGGATTTTTCTAAGGGAAATTGTGCAGTTAAAATTGTCAGGGCTTCTTTTGCCACTGCCTGGTTTTCGGTGTCATAGAAACTGGATTTTTTCTCTACGACATGCACAGGAGCGTTTAATTCTTCTGCCTTCTTAAAAATTGACAAGTACTTAGCACGGGGACCCACGACAACGGATCTATCCGGTTTGATGAATCCCGCTTTTTGCTCGGCAATTTCCTCGATGGTTTCACCCAAAAATTCTGTGTGATCATAGCTGATGGAGGTTATGACAGATAGGAGAGGGTTGACGACATTGGTTGCATCCCATTTGCCTCCAAGCCCCGCTTCAATAATGGCAATCTCGACTCCTTGCTCTCTGAAATACCGAAACCCAAAGCAGGTCGTGCTTTCAAAAAAATTGGGGCTCAGATGCAGCTCCTCGGAGATCCTCTCTAGTTCAGAACTATACTCGACAATGGTCTCTCGAGGGATTTTTTCTCCATTAATCGTGATCCGCTCTTCATAGGTGAAAAGATGGGGGGAGATGAAAAGTCCCACCCGATATCCTGCATTTTGCAATGCAAAGGCGATTTTTGCTGCGACTTGGCCTTTGCCATTTGTACCGGCTACATGAACGACGGGATAGGCATGTTGAGGATTGCCATGGGCGTTCAGAAGGTGGTTTATCACGGAAAAATCAAACTTTTTCTCAGGTCTTTTGCGAAAAAGATCGGTAATCACGGTTTCGTAGTCTTTTAGCGTTATTTCCATCTTTGCCTTTCGAATATTTGCTCAAACGTCATTTGGTCGACCCATGAACACCCTAAAGGAATATGAGGTTTGATCGCGCCATGAAAATCGGATCCTCCACTGATGATGAGGTTTTTTTCACGTGCGAGCTGTACCCATTTTCGTTCTTGCTCGGGTGTGCATTTCGAGTAGTAACATTCTAAGCCATCAAAGGGTTTTTCTAGCAGTTTAGAAATATGTCTTTGGTTGCGCAGAACATGAGGGTGGGCGATAAAGGCTTTGCCACCTGCTTGATGAATCATTGCAATGGTCTGATCGGTTGACACAGGAATCCCTGGATCAAAACAGGATTTTCCATCACCGATGAATTGATTGAATGCATCTTGAATGGAGTTGATATACCCCTTTTCTACAAGGGCCAAGGCGATGTGGGGTCTTCCGATTGTATATCCACTGCCTAGCGCATCTTGGTCGATCACCATTCCCTTCTTTGCCAATTTTTCAATGATCCGTCGATTGCGATCTTTTCGCCTTTCGATGTGTTTTTGGCAAAAAGCTTTTAGCTCTTGGTTTTTGATGTCGATGTCGTATCCCAAGATATGGACGCTGAGCCCCTCATCTACTGAGGAAAATTCTACGCCGGCACCGAGCCAGATTTGGGCTTTTTTTGCAGCTGGTATGGCTCTCTCGTAGGCATCCACTGTGTCGTGATCGGTGATCGAAACTGCCGAGAGGCCGATTTCTTTTGCGTGAGCAATGAGTTCTTCGGGACTCAATGATCCGTCAGAACAGGTGGTATGACAATGCAAGTCTGCGCGAAAGCTCATTTTTGGTTGGGTACCACTCTCAATTCCATTTCCAATTCTATACCAGTTTTTTCTTTTATGCACTCTTTGACATGTGTTGCCAACTTCAAGACGTCTTCAGCCCGTGCACCGGCTTTGTTGACGATGAAGTTTCCATGCAGCATCGAAATTTCTGCTCCTCCTATTTTTGTCCCCTTGAGGCCACATTTTTCAATCAACGCTCCTGCGCTCTCCCCTATTGGATTGCGAAAGATGCATCCGCACGACTTCTCTCCATAGGGTTGTGTATCGGTTCGATATTCGATGATTTCCAGCTGCTTTTTTCGAGCTGTAGGATCTTCAGACAAGTGGAATTTTGCTGATGCAATGACCCCTTTTTTTTCATGGAAAGTGCTGTAGCGATAAGAAAAGGCAATTTCCTCTCTCAAAAGGGTGTGTAACTGTCCTTTTTCATCAACAAATGTCACCTCTTTTAGAACGTCGCACGTCTCTGAACCATTTGCCCCCGCATTCATGAAAATCGCTCCTCCAACCGATGCGGGGATGCCAGCTGCAAATTCGAGTCCTCCAAGTCCTTTGCGCGCGGTTTTAACGCCGAGAAGGGAAAAGCTAAATCCTCCACCCACATTCACCACGCTGCCCTCGATTTCTAGAAAAATGATTCTGTTTAGGATCACAAGGCCGTCAAAGCCTTGGTCATCAAAAAGGGAATTTGAGCCTTTTCCAACAGGGTGATAAGGGAGGGCATTTTCATGGCAATGAGAGAGGACTTGTTGGAGCTCTTCCACTGTAAGGACTTCTGTAAATAGACGGGCTTCTCCACCAATACCAAAGGTTGAAAGCTCAGACAGTGATTTGTTCTTCTGAAAGGGTTTGGGGCGCATGCTCTTTTTCCTTGTATACTGCATCTAAAAGAGCATTGACGAAAGAGGCACTCTCAGCAGTGGCAAACTTGCGTGCTAGGCGTATCCCCTCAGAGATGGCTACTTTGGGAGGGAGATCTGTGTGCAAAAGCTCATAAAGCCCCAAGCGCAAAACAGCTTGCTCGATGCGCGGAATCCTCTCGAGATCGTAATCTTTTGCTCTACCTTGGATGCACTCATCGAGCTCCTCACGTAGATCCCATATGGCCTCTACCCGTTCTTTGGCCACACGAATCACACTTTTGGGGATCGTGTTTTGCCTCATGACAAGTGCCATTGCAGACTCTTCGTCGCTCTTTTCAAAATCGCGACTATAGAGAAGTTGAAAAACAATTTCACGGAATTTTTGTGCGGATAGCGCCATGGTAACAATGATAGCATAAAGAAGCGTAAATTCCAATCGGGTAATAAAATTTTTGATTTATCCAGGTAAAAGAAAACCTGGCCTTTTAGGGCCGGGTAATTTAAATCCACATTTGAGGAGGGG
>JAAKFB010000198.1 GCA_011065235.1 Chlamydiota bacterium
TCTGAGGAAGTGAAAAAGTAATGTTTCCGCCACCTTCAATCAACTCAATATCTACGGCAACCTCACAGCTAGCCTTGGAGATGAAACGCCTCTCCCTGAAGAAGGGGCCCTTTGCATCGATGTCGCGATCCAATGCGGAAAAATATCCCTTTGGGGACGCGTTCTCTGTCCTCGCGAGACACATGCGAGTTTCCAGTCCTACTTCACGATGGAAAACCCCCCGCTTCTCTCCGACCCCACCTTTAGCTCCATGCCTCTTAGCCTCCACCTAGAAGTGGGCAGCACCACACTCACCGCAGCAGAGTGGCAACAAGTAGATGTCGGTGACTTCATCTTGCTCGAGCGCTGCACCTACGACACTCTCCAAAAGCGAGGCACTGCCATTCTCGCCCTTGCCCATACCCCTCTCTTTGACGTCCGCATCAAAGAGGGAGAAGCCAAAATTCTCGAATATGCTTTGATCCAAGAGGAAACCCCAATGACCGAAGAAAATACCCCTGAAGAAGAACTCCCTCCTACAGAAATGGAAGAAAAGGGAGAAACCGAAGAAGAGAACCCCCTTTGGGCGACTAAAAATGGGGAGGAAAAGCTCATCCCCTCTGGCAAAGTGCCCAGCACCTGGACCGCAGAAGTGGGCCGTCTCCAAATGCCCCTTGAAAAAGTGACGCAGCTCAAGCCGGGCAACGTGCCTCAACTCGGCCTCTCTCCTGAGCCCATCGTACACCTCACTATCGGGGGCAAACGGGTTGCAAAAGGTGAGCTCGTCCAGATCGGCGAAGCCCTCGGCGTAAAAATCCTAACGCTTGGGGACTGAGTTTGGGCGGAGAAGGAAAATTCTACAAGCAGACCACCCTTCCCACTTTTGAAGAAAAAGAGGCTGGGGAGATTCCCATTCCCGAAAAAATTGGCCCCTACAAAATTGAAACCCTCCTCGCAAAAGGAGGGATGAGCCTGCTCTATCTCGGTTTTGAGCCCAAGAGAAAAGAGCCTCGCGTCATCAAAGTCCTCTCGCCCGAGTACATGAACCATCCCGAGATGGTCGATCACTTCCTTTGGGAAGCTAAAATCATCTCCCTTGCCGACCACCCCAACATCGTCAAACTCCACGAGTATGGCAAATGGGAAGAAGGACTCTACATCGCCATGGAGTTCATCCGCGGTGTCTCACTGCGACAGTTTCTCATGCAGCAGTCCTTTTCCCTCAAGCGGTGTCTCGATATTATCCTTCAAGTTGCCTACGCCCTCTCCCATCTCCACACCCACGGCGTGATCCACCGAGACCTCAAGCCCGAAAACATCCTCATCGCCGAAGATGGTGAAGTCAAAGTAATCGACTTTGGGATTGCCCAACTCCATGAAGAGACGCCCCGCATCACTCATCGGATCCTCGGCACTCCCAGCTATATGAGTCCCGAGCAAAAAGAAAACCCCGCCAATGCCTCTTTTGCCTCTGATATCTTCGCACTCGGTGTGATCACCTACGAACTCATCCTCGGCAAACTCAGCTACGGGATGATCAACCTTTCCCTTCTTCCAGCCGGCCTCCAACGAATCGTCGGTAAAGCCCTCGCCGTTTCCCCCACCGAGCGCTATCAAGACGCCGTCCCCTTCATCACCGACCTCACCGATTACTACAAATCCCCGGAAATCGAGCGTGAGCGCCCCTCTGCCGACCAAGCGATCGAACTGCGCGAAGTTCTCCAAAAGGCCGATCTCAGCCTCTCCACCCTCATCAAGCCCAAGTGGACGCAATTCGAAATCGGGATTGCCCAAGATCGGACACCCGAAGAGCTCGGCTTCTACCTCGACTTCTTCAAGTTCGCAAACAACACTATGGCCATCATCCTCGCTCACACCAACACTAGCCAGATCATCAGCTCCACTCACATGGCAGTGCTGTGCGGCATGATCAAAAGCCTCATCGCCCCTCACCTCACCACCGAGACCGCCTTCGACCCCATCCTCTTCGCCACTACCCTCAACACCCTCGTCTGCCAAGACAACATGAAAGAGACCTTCCACCTCAACATCCTAAAATTGATCCCCTACAATGACACACTCTCATTCCTCTCCTGCGGCCCTTCTGGTCCCCTTTTCCACGTCTCTCAAGGGAGCAACACTCCCCGCACAATCCCTTCCGACAACCCCCTCATCGGCAAAGATCCCGCCGCTGCCTTCACCGATTCGGGCGACAACTACAATGACGGCGACCTCCTCCTCCTTCACAACCTGCCTCAAGAGTCCTTTGAGGGCCCCCTTTCCAAAATTGTCCAAAAAAACGTCCTCCTCTCCCCCAACCGCCTCGCAAATATCACCCTCAAAGAAGCCTCTAGCTTAGAGGCTTACAGCACGTTGCGCCATCCCAAAGCCGCCCTCGCTCTCATGCGCATTTCTTAATTGCCCCTTCTATTTTCGCCAGTATGTCTATTTTTTATAGACATACTGGCGATTGACCAAAAATCCTGAATGTCTATATTCTGTAGACATACTGGTTTGTAGGCTAATTATGAACATTATGAGAAAAATCCGAAAAAAAGCTAAAACTGAGGAGATTGACTATCTCTTTTTAATGGATTGCTTATCTTCATATAAACAACCTAGAGACAAATTAACTACCCTATTAAAAAATCATCAGTTAATTCGCGTCAAAAAAGGCCTGTACATCTTTGGGAAAGAATACCAGCAAAGACTCTATAGCCTTGAGGTTCTTGCTAACCTCATTTATGGACCATCCTATATTTCATTCGAATATGCGCTTGCATATTACAACCTCATTCCAGAAACAGTCCTACGAGTTACAAGCGCTTGTGCTAAACGAATCAAACATTTTAGAACACCTGTTGGCGAATTTATGTATTATTATGTCTCTCTTCAAAAATTTCCCTCCGGGATTACTTGGAAATCGATTGATGAACACACACACTTTCTTATTGCAACAAAAGAAAAAGCCTTAGCAGATTACTTGGCTCGAATCAAAACTTTTGCAAACCAGGAAGATCTCTTGCTTTATTTGATAGAAGGAATGAGAATAGAATCAAAAAATTTATTTAGCTTGAAATCATCCCTAGTTGATGAAATTGCTTATGCTTATCAAAATAAAAACGTGACCCTTTTATGCGACATTCTCAAAAAATAAAAGCTCCTGAAGCTTTGCTACACATGCTGCAACGCTATGACTTAAACAGCTTGCAAGATTATAAAAATGCTATTAAAGAAATTGTCCAAGAAATAGCTCTTCTGGGCTTATGGAGAGCAAAATTCTTCGAAAAATCAGCTTTTTATGGAGGAACTGCTCTAAGAATTCTCCATCAATTGGATCGATTTTCTGAAGACTTGGATTTTTCACTGCTACATCCTGATTCAAATTTTGATCTGGCTGAATCTGAAAAAGCCATCAAAGATGAACTCCAAAGCTTAGGATTCATTGCCTTTGTAGAAAAAAAAAAGAAGACAAAGCAAAGTGCTATTGATT
>JAAKFB010000199.1 GCA_011065235.1 Chlamydiota bacterium
TGCTTCGTGGATGGCTTTTTTCGATCATCCGAACGTACGTGTTTAGCTTTTGTGTGATCCTCTGCTTTTTTCCTCTGATGGCGTTTTTTGCATTTAAAACCTCCATCACAGAACCGGTGCAAATTGCACATGCCAATGCTATTTTGCCGTCGCGGTTTATCATCTCACTGATCGTGCTTACCATGTTCACTTACATTTTAGCTCCGTGGTATGGTCAGAAGATTTTTGCAGCGCGCACGCAAAAAACGGCATTTTTATCGGTGATTTTTGCAGCTGTTTTGGTGTTTCTTCTCTATGGCCTTGCTGTGATGAGCACCTGGTTTTTTCGTGAGAACGGAGGGGTTGCCTTTTCTGCTCAAGAAGCACTACCGATGATGATGGCACGCGTATTGCCAGTGGGCCTGAAAGGACTCGGCTATGGGATTTTATTTGCTGCATCGGCCACAACATTATCGGGAGTTTGGAGTGCGATGGGCACCCTGATTGTTGGGGACTTTTTAAAGAAAGGAGCGGGACATACCCGATCGATTATTGTGTGCCTTGCTCTTATCTCTTTTGTCCTCGCAAACACTCTTGTTGATCAAGTATTCGATAAACTCATCCTAGCTAATATTCCCATTGCAGCGCTCTCGTTTGCCCTTTTGGCGGGATTTTATTGGAAGAAGACTTCGCGATTTGGGGCCTATGCGAGCATCATTGTTGGGTGGGCCTTTGGGATCGTTTCATATTTCCATTTCGGAGAAGCGGGTGGATATACCTGGTATTGGGCGGTATTGGGAATTCCAGCGATCTTTATAACGGGTATTTTTGCTTCAATATTAATACCCAATAAACAAAAATTGGATATTGCGATTTAATGTAATTTTGCATTAAAATACCTCCTAACATTAGGAGGATATTGCTGTGAAACTCAAGAAGACTATTTTAATTTTAACTACTCTTTCTCTCACTGCAGGGGGAGTTCTCGGTTATCACTTCATCGACTCTAAGCGCCAGGCAGATGTCTCGCAAGCTTATACTTCAAATGACGAGCGCTTTGATGCTGAATTTCCAAGTGAGCCCAAGGAAAGCTCTGAAGAAATGGAAGTTGCCAACAAAAAAATTGAATACCATCAATTGAGCACGGAAGAAGGGGATTCTACCTATGCGGTTAGCTATATCGACTTTCCTGGATATTGGAAAATGCTCGGAACAAAAAAGTTATTAACCAAATCTTTTGATGCGTTTGTAGAAAATGAGAAAAATGTCGAAGAGGTTTTAGACAAGCAGTTCGATTCTCATGATGGCTATCTTGCCCTCATCTACCGTCTGAAGCAAAATGGGAAAGAGATAAAAGGGAAGTTTTTAATCGTCGGCAATACTCTCTATCGGATCACAGTGACATATCCCTTGGCTGCAGCGGAAAAAATCCATCCTAACGCCTTTCTCGACTCATTTAAGATCAAAAAATAATTGGTATAACTTGCTCATATTTAAATTTTTTGCATAATGTATTCCTTTTTTAACCAAAAGGGGTGTACGTGGCAGCGATATCAAATGCTCATGATTTGTCATTTGTAGCAAGAGGGTGTTCAAGCGTGACGCTTACTCTTCATTCTACGATTCCCATTACAATAGTCGCGGGATGTATTTACAAACCCGATACAAAAAAACATGAAGTTTATGATGTATCTATTGTAGAGCTTCCCCAACGAAACATTACAATACTGATTCCTCACCAGTGCGATAACTTGATGTATCGATTTCTTGGGTATATATCACGAAACGATGATGAACCAACTGTTACAAAATTTGGTCCTGCGAAGGATTTATTTGGGCTCAAAGAGTTCTGTTTATAGCTTTTCGAAAGCGAAGAATGAAAATTGACTCAGTTCTTCATCGGTAGTTTCCTTCATGAATGTATCGTGAGGGACTTTATAGGCAAGAGCTGTATAAGGATCGCGTAAATACACGTGGCTATCATCGATTTTATCGATCACAATATAGTGCCCACTTTGTATTTTAGGGAAAGAAATTTGAGCAATGATAGAATGCCCTGTTTGTTTTAAATGTTCTTTGCAGACATGAAGCACTTTTTGGGGGGCATCAACACTCTTAAGTTGCGCATTAACTCCTAATTTGGATAGAGAATCATTGGGAAATAGGCACAGGAGATCTGATGGATATTCCCCACCTGAAAGGTGCGTACTCCAGTATGATTCGCTTAAATCAAATGCATCGGGGGATGTTCTTATTAGATCGGTGTAAATCATCAAAAAGCTTGTGATTCCACAATCTTTTTCTGTCAATTGTTGGATAAGAAGACGGTCGGTCCCATCAATCGTGTAGCTTTTGTCTAACTTGAACTCTGGAGGATGCTGGACGTTATCAAAGGAATGATCTGTTTTACTTGATAGAGAACAATCGGGAAACATATCAGTGATCTTTCTTTGCTCTATTGTAGAAACACCAGTAAATTGCGAAATGCTTGGCGTAGGAGAATCGAAGCTGGATGGATTTCGTATTGTAGAAGGGGGAGGGCTAGAGGGTGGTTTTTGTTTTTTGACTAGTTGTGTGATTTTTTGATCTAAATCAGAATCCGCCCCTTTTGTATGTTGTGGATCAACTTCTTCTTCTTTTCTCTTAAGAGTTGGTTTAGGTAGGTCTCTAGGGATTGATGACATAATTGCTCCTCTGTTATTAATTATTTCTTTAAGTATATAAAAAAACGCATTTATTGTCAAATTATTATTTAAATCTTTATTAGTATATATTAAGTATTTACTATCAATAAGTTAAAGATCTGTTGGAATGAATTTGGCTCTTCACTCATAATCACGAGAAACCTATGGGAGGTGGATAATGGCAAAACTCTATTTTCGACATGGCACTGTAGGCAGTGCTAAGACACTGAACCTCTTGGCTGTAGCGCATAATTATCGCCAGCAGGGCAAGGAAATTGTCCTGGTAAAGCCTGCCCTAGATGATCGCTTTGGAAAGGAGCAGATCAAATCACGCGCTGGGCTCGAAATGCCAGCTGATATTCTCATTAGAGGGGACACTAATCTGTTAGCCCTTGATTTTGAGGGAGTTGACTGCATTTTGGTCGATGAGGTGCAATTCATGTCTGCAAATATCGTGGAGCAGCTGCGAGAAATCAGCATTTCTAAGAGCATTCCGGTGATCTGCTATGGGCTGAGGACAGATTTTCGGGGCTATCTCTTCGAGGGATCCTGTAGGCTGATGGAGCTTGCGGATTCGATTGAAGAGGTGAAAGCGACCTGCCACTTCTGCAACAGGAAATCGATCATGAATATCCGCCATCTCAATGGAGTGGCCGTTAATGAGGGGCCAGTCGTTCAGGTGGGCGCAGAAGAAGCCTATTATCCGGCGTGCTACAAGTGCTACCAAGAGCAGTTGTCCGCAG
>JAAKFB010000002.1 GCA_011065235.1 Chlamydiota bacterium
GTCCAGACCCTTCTTGGCCACCGAATAGCTCGAAAATCCAGACTCAATGACTCTCATCACCCCATTTGGCTTTACGTGCCCATTTATATAGCTCTTTCTGTTTGCGCGAAATCGTCCTTTTTCCGTCGGGGCACAACTCTAAAATCACATGACCAGAACGCTTTTGAGGATGCCTAAGGATCCGCTCTTTTGCAGGGCGTGCAGGGTCTTTTCCCATAGCAATATAAGAGAATTTTTCGTCTTCCCATCCCAATTCTGCCTCTTTTAGATGGCGATGCTCACGCGAACGCTCAAGGCGGACAGAAAAATGACACCAATCTCCTTTTTGAGCCATCGGGCAAGGACCCTTATATGGGCAGGGGGCAATCATATGCCCTCCTTTCTCAATGAGGTGATTGCGCACTTTGAGAATATGGGAAAATCCCCTCGGTGTTCCCGGTTCGACCACAACGAGGACCGAAGCGCTCTCCCACGCCCTTTCAAGTACCTCTATTTGAATAGCTTGCGCAAGTTCTCCAAAGGAGTAGGAAAGGAGGACTAAATCTGCCTTTGGAAGGTCGATTTTGGAAATATCCCCCTCAACCCATTCAGCATCAACAAATTGCCTTCCTTTGGAGATCATTTTGGGATTTTGTTCGATCAGGGTCGCCTTTTCAATCGTGGGGAAGATCTCTTTTGCCGCTGCATAGCCCGTTCCCAGCCCCGCACCCAAATCTAAAAATTGGGTGATTGGACAAGAGATTCTTTGACAAACTTCTCTTAAAACCACTGTAGTTGCAGCAAAAGTCGCAGGCATCCGCGCAATGAGATACGCTTCTATTTCATCATCGGTTAAGGGTTTGATGTGATCTGTATGGTATTTTTTTGAAAGGGATTTATAAAAATCTTTTTTCATTTCTCAAGTTTATAGCAATAAAAAATAAACTGCAATTGACTTCATTAAGAAACCTTAATATACTATATGTAACAGTTTATAACATGCTGTTTAAAATATAATATTTTTTTAAAAAGGAGAATAAAAATGGCTGCTACTACTATTCTTACAGATAAAGCTAATCAAGCTTATACACAAGCTACAGAGCTTGCATCTACAGATAAAGCTAAAATCACAGAAGTCAGCACAACTGGTGCTGCTAAAGCAAAATCTAATTTCAATACTCTAGTTAAGCTTGTATCTTCTGTTTTTTCAAGCATTCTAGAATATATTCAAAAAGGAATCGATATGGTTCTTGCAAAAGACACTCAAGCAAACATCAAACAAAAAGCAAGCGATGCCAACGACAGCGTTGTGAATCTTGCTGGTGGTGTGAGAGATCGCGTTGTTGCTTTTTACAGCACACATATCTCTCCTAGACTTGCCTAAATATCTTTGGGGTTAGATCAAAAGGTCTAACTCTAATTTTTTACACTCCAATCAATTGGGGTTTTTCCCCATTTTTCTAAGTGTTCATTCGCTTTTGAAAAATGGCGACATCCAAAAAAGCCATGAGATGCCGAATAGGGCGAGGGATGCGCAGCTGTCAGCACCACATGATGTGTCTGTGTCAACAGATGATCACACTTTTCTTTTGCCGATTTGCCCCATAGAAGAAATACAATGGGATCTTTGCGCTCCGCCAATTTTGCTAGGATCGCATCGGTGAATTGTTCCCAACCTTTGCCATAGTGAGATTTGGGCTCGGAAGCGCGTACAGTCAGAGTTGCATTGAGAAGGAGAACTCCCTGTTTTGCCCAGCAGGTGAGGCATCCCGTTTCGGATAGGGGAATTTTTACATCTTCCTCGAGTTCCTTGAAGATGTTTTTCAGCGAGGGTGGAGGATTTATGCCACGAGGAACGCTAAAACTCATCCCATGCGCTTGTCCCGATCCATGATAGGGGTCTTGGCCCATGATGACGACTTTAACATCTTCGTAAGGGGTTTGGGCAAGGGCATGAAAAATGAGCGTTTCAGGGGGATAAACGGTCTCGTTTTTCCGCTCATTTTCTAAAAAAACTTTAAGCTCTTTGACATAGGACTTCGCGATCTCATCTTTGAGGATCGCATGCCAGTTTTTTGCTATCTTCATAGGAAAACAATTTTAAGAAGCCCAAGCCTATAAGACAAGAAGAAACAACATATAAAAAATTCTCGACAAAAATCTTTAAAGAGCTATAAACTATTTTTCACATTTTACCCTCAAACCATAAGGAGGAAACGATGTCAGCAATAGGAAATTCAACACAAACAAATTACTTAGATCCTACACGAGTGCAGGCTCGCAGACAGCAAAGAGTTCAAGCAGTAGAAGTAATAGCTCCAGCTGTCAATGACGTCGTTACTGGAGTTGTGACATCAGTACTAAGCAATCAGTCTAGTCCAATAGCGCAAGTTGCAGCTCCAATAGTAGGGACTGTCTCAGGAGAATGCGCAGAGAGTACTTCAAAGATCGTTTGTGAAACCACTGCTATTCCCGCTGTTGAGAAGATAGAAGAAGGATGTGTGTACGTGAAAGATAAAATTGAAAATTTATGCTAGCTCATCTAAACAATGTACATTTTTTCTATTACCCGTGACTGCTACCTTCTTTTCATCGAGGCGTAAGCGAGGAATTTAAGTGCAAGTTTCTTGAGGACGGCAAGGCGTTTACACCCCTTGTCGATGAGAGAAGCGAAGTAGATGAGTTCCACAGGTAGCAATCACGGGTATTAGATAAATCATGTTAAGCATTCAAATTGATGCAGAAAAAAGGCAAAAAATTGATGAGCATTTTTCTGACAGAGGATGTTTTTCAGAAGTTGAAAAATTTCCATATTGCGATGAAGAAAGTGGATCAAAGCCCAACTTCTACTGGAAAAAAGAAGAACAAATTGTTTCTCGAGAACATGATGGGAAAGAATATGTCTGGAAGATTCATAGTCTAGATTCCTCAGTAAAAAGTTTTCACAAAAAGATTATCGAAGTATCTACAAAAGTTCTCGCTAACTTACCTAATCGCATGTTTCTTCCCAATCCCAACTATTTGAAAGTAGAAGCACTAACCGGCTCAGGAGAAAGTTCTATTTTGCAATTTGCCCTGGAAGAACAACCTCCCGAGACCTTTCTATCTTTAGCAAATATTAGAAGAGATTTCTTCGAATTTTTTATAAAAATTCCGGAACAAAATATTGAATGTAAATGGACAGATTACATTGAGCACAGAATGCTTGAATTAGGAACTCAAAATCCCATAGCTTACTATCAATACAAGACCGAGCTAAAAAAAACAGAACTAGATATCAGTTTAGACTCAAATTCTGAACCGGATTTAAGTAATTTAATTCAATTTTCACTATTCAAACCCCCGACAAATTTCTCTATCACTAGCATCGATAAAGAAGGAATACTTTCATCCTGGGAAATCAGCGATAACAAGACTTTGCATCTATTTGAGTCTCAAGAAGGTTCTTGTTTTTTTCTACTTGCATACAAGGGACAATGGGAATTTGTTGATGAAGTTTATATCATTGCTCCCAACGAAACAACTCTGAATGCAAAGGACGCAGATGATATCATCTCGGCTCGTTCGTTATTACGGTTAATAAAATTTGAACGAACAGATATTTATCGCCGAGCTCTTTTTAATTTAGAAAATCGCCTAAGCTTGATTATTCCCTCGCTTCTCATTAAGCCCTCTGGTCGAGGAATCATTGCTCTCAGAACTCCTATAGGATATTTTCTTTGCATAGAAAACACTTTTTTTGATGAATCTGACAGGTCTAAAAAAAGGTTTTTAGTAATACCATTTCCTCCTTATCTCGATGAATCACTTGGAATCACGTATTTAGACCAAATTAAAATGAATGATCCCACCACACCTTTTCGCATATGTCAATCTGAGGAAGTTGGGCAAATTCTTTCAGAAGTCGACTTAGAAAAGTTATATTCTAAATGCCTAAAACTTCTTGATGCTAAAAATGAGAAACCTCTTGTGTTTTACCCACAATCTCCAATCCCAGAAACACTAAGACTAAAAAATATTGAAGAACAAAAAAAACCTCTAAGACGACTTCTAGAACATACCTATTGCTGGCACTCAAAAAACGGATGCCTTGTATTTTTTGAATATGAAGCTGGTCAGCCTATCTGGAAAATTTACACTGCAGACAAAAACATCTACACACCAGATGTTGTCGAGTTCATAGATCATAGAAATAAAAAAATCACACTCCCATGGGGGAAAGATTATGTGCCAATATTGGATCTTCTTCGTTTGGAATCCATTTCCTCGAACAAAAAACTCGTTATTTTTAGAATTGTAGAACAAAAAAGTTCCATAGATGGAAATACTCCTGTATCACCTACTCGATGGAATTTAACCTTGGTTGTCTATGGTTCCTCTACCACGTTATATAAGAAACTATTCGAAGTTCACACGCATGTATATCTTCAGACTCCAGCAAGTCCAAATGTAATAGACATCCACTTGACTAAGCAGGGCTTGCAATCCCGAGAAATTCCAGAATCGCAATTGAAACAAAGGATAGCAAGAAGAGGGCAAGTGGAGCAAATTTATCCTTCGCGCCAGTTCATCAACAAAATCTTAAAAGATTTTGATGATCAAATATCGCTTGAAGGATTTCGTAAAAACTGTTCAGAATATGCTGTCAAAATTTTCAGCTATGCAGGAAAGCCATTTGCTGAAAACAATCTAAACCCTCTTGACTCTAATTGGAATCCACTAGCCTATACATCAACTTCCCCGTCATTGGATAGAAAAGAACACGCAGTACAAACTCGTCGGGAATTGACCCGCTGCTCTTCAGAAACTACGACTATGATCATCTATGAAATAAAAAATGGATCGAATTACTTCTATCATGTTTATTCCGCAAATAGAAATGATTCTAAGCCTTTGTTCTCAGAAACAAGTGGTTTCAGATATACAATTGATTTATTTTATCCAGAAAATGAAGAATTCCATTTGATTTTAAGAAGAACTGGAATTTTTTCATTTTTAACAACAAAAACAACAATAAAACCAAACCAAAACTAAGGAGAAAAAAATGGAATCTAAGCCAATATTACATTCTGACCATTCACATAGCACACCAAAATGGACTAACGACGACAAAGCAAAAGCCTTAAATGCAGCAGCATTTATATGTTTTTTAGGAGTTGCTATTGCTGCTGCTGTTGAAAGAAGTTTTTGGTGTCACCAAAAAATATGCAACGATTTTGTTTCTCTCAAGGATAAGAGAGAGATTTGCAATTGGACTGAACTTACTCTTTCTCTTGTTGGGATGGCATTATCAACAATTTCTGTAATTTACTTCAGCAATTGTTGTAAAAAAAGTTCCCAAAATAGAACTGACGAATATGGTTCATAATAAGGAGGAGGATTCTTTATGCAAATCAACAATTTATTTCGAAATCTTTTTGTCAACTGTAGTAACGATGATATTTCTAAAGCACTTACAGTGATGGCATTTGGGTGTTTTTTTATAAATCTTATCGCTACTGTCGCTGAAAGATCTTTTTGGTGTAAGGGAAAAATATGTAATGACTACGAAACTTTATCCAAAAATAGAGAAATCTGTCATTGGATTCAACTTGGTACTTCTATAATTGGATCTCTTTTTTCAGTAGTAGCCATACTTTATTTAACGGATAAAATTAAAAATAAAAACATTTCAACAACGGACATGATAGATATAAAAACCGAATAATAAAAAATTATGGACATAGAGGGGCTCTGAAATTGCTAAAAATTGACTTTTAGGAGTTTTTTATTCTACAATTGGTCTCTTTTCCAGGAGGAACTTGACATGGGCGATTTATCTGAAAACAATTTGATTCGATTTAAAAATATTTCTCGTAAGAAAGATTCCATCTATACCAATTTCAAGGTGAAGGGTCTGAGAGCTGGTGTCAATTTCAACGCTTCGATTCAAGTCGACATTTCAGCTGCTGAAGTTCATCCTGGCGATGTCTTGGAAAAAATCATCGAAGAATGTGCCCGTGTTGGAGTGAAGGAGTTTAAAAGCGCTGAATTCCAATTCGAGGGTCTTCAAAATATCTAATCTGGGTGTAGCGCAGCTTGGTAGCGTACTTGCATGGGGTGCAAGGGGTCGGAGGTTCGAATCCTCTCACCCAGATTTTTTTAGAGATCCCTGTGGAAAATTCTGTTCATAGCCTGTTCGTAAGTGGAGCATGAGCTGTGCACAAGTGGGGTTATCGTCCATTTGTCTTCAATCTTTTGACAATTTATCAACAGAGCTTTTTCTCTAGGAAAAAGAGGGACTTATCGACATTTCCACAGCCCCAGAAGAAGAAGAATATAGCATATAAAAAGAGTATTCTTTAAAAAATAAGGAGGTTTCATTACAATCTCTAGAGGGTATGGAAAAATTTTTACTACACAATTTCTTTGATTTAGAGCAATTCGCTCATACAGAGGCATTCGAAGGATGCCAATATGTCTGGGAAGCACTAGCAAATTTAGAAGCATTCTTCGATAGGGCTGAACTCGGAAAGATTGAATGTACAGTCCCGGAGGGTGTTCATCTCATCCATCCAGAGCTTATTTCCATTGGAAAAGGAACGGTCCTCGAGCCTGGAGCTTTTATTCAGGGTCCCTGCATCATTGGACGGGATTGTGAAGTGCGCCATGGGGCTTATATCCGTGGACACGTTTTGACCGGAGATCGGTGTATTTTGGGCCATGGCAGCGAGATCAAATCTTCTCTTTTACTCGATGATGTCTATGCTGCCCACTTCAATTACGTGGGAGATTCGATTTTGGGAAATCGCGTCAATGTGGGAGCCGGGGTCAAACTCGCCAATTTACGTCTCGATCATCAAAATATTCAGATCTCTTATCAAGGACAGAAAATCCAAACAAATTTGCGAAAGCTTGGAGCCATCATCGGAGATGGCGCTCAATTAGGATGTAATGCAGTGGCAAATCCGGGAACTCTCATTGGAAAGAGTGCTATCTGTCATCCATGCATCACGGTGGGAGGATATATCCCCCCACAAGCAAAAGTTCGCTCAACTCAAAAGATGGTGATACAAGACTATGTCGACAGAAGCTGTTTCTAAATCCTCCTTTTTCTTAATGCGCGATAAAATTGAACAAGAAATCGCGCGGAGTATTCTCTCCTTTGGTGAAAAAAACAAATTGCGCGATGCCTGCGAATATGCCCTGTTAAGCGGTGGGAAGCGCCTGAGGCCCATTGTTGTGATGATGGTGGCAGAAGGCTTGGGAAATGGACTGGACGTCGCTCCAGCGGCTTTATCTGTTGAATTCATGCATACCGCATCGCTCATTGCCGATGACTTGCCTTGCATGGATAATGATGATGAGCGGCGGGAAAAACCATCTGTTCATAAAGCGTATGGAGAATCGGTGGCTCTCTTGACGAGTTATTCGTTGATCTTTGCTGGTTATGGAAAGATTCATGAAAACACCGAACTGATGAAGCAAGCCTTTCCCCCGTTCAATCGACTTGCGGATACGGCATGTAACTTGGCACTGCAGCAAGCGAGCCACTCTGGAGGAATTTTGGGTGCCACAGGCGGACAGTTTCTCGATCTTTATCCCCCCAATCAGAGCTTGGAGACGGTTAGGGAAGTTCTCTATAAAAAAACGGTCACTTTGTTTGAAATTTCTTTTGTATTTGGATGGCTTTTTGGCGGTGGGATGGTCTCTCAGCTCGATCAAATTAAACAAGCGGCCTATCACTTTGGTATGGCCTTTCAAATTGCTGATGATTTGGGAGATTTGGCCCAAGATAACAAAAACATGCGCGAGATCAACGCGGCAAAAATCTTAGGAAAAGAACGTGCAGTCAATGTCTTCCAAAAAGAAATGGAATGTTTTCAAGAGCTCTTAAATGAGCTCAATCTCAACACTCCATCTTTTGAAAAAATGTGTCACATGATCAGTAAGACTGCATTAGCTTACGGGGCGCGTTGATGAATTCGTCAACGTCCTCCTGTGCTCGCAGTCTCTGATTTTTCTGGGCTTTTCTTCGTTTGCAGAAGCCCTTTTTCCGCGCATTTTTCTAAAATTTGCTTCTCGATATCCGCAGAGAGATCGGGGTTACTTCTCAACTCTTCTCGAGAAGCTTCTCTTCCTTGACCTAAGCGCGTTGCGCCGATGCTAAACCAGGTTCCCTTTTTATCGATGATGCCAAACTCCACTCCGAGATCAAGGAGTGATCCATAGCGAGAAATCCCTTCGTTAAAAAGGATGTCAAACTCAGCGATTTTAAATGGAGGTGCGAGTTTATTTTTGACCACTTTAACTTTTACCCGGTTGCCCACGTCGACATTGTCACTATTTTTGATTGCGCCGATCCGGCGAATATCGAAGCGCATGGAGGAATAAAATTTAAGAGCTCGTCCTCCTGTAGTGGTTTCGGGATTTCCAAACATGACACCAATTTTTTCGCGGATCTGATTGATGAAGATGCATGCTGTATTGCTTTTTGCTAGAGCTGAGGTCAGCTTGCGCAGTGCTTGTGACATCATCCGTGCTTGCAAACCCATAAACGAATCTCCGATTTCTCCATCGAGTTCACTTTTGGGAACGAGGGCGGCAACAGAGTCGATCACAACGATGTCAAAAGCATTTGAACGAGCAAGCATTTCGGTGATATTGAGAGCCTCTTCTCCTGAATCGGGTTGAGAGATGATCAATTCATCGAGATTTACGCCAACTTTTGCGCAATAAGAAGGATCAAGCGCATGTTCAGCATCGATATAAGCTGCAGTGCCTCCCATTTTTTGGGCATTGGCTACAATGTGGAGAGCTAAGGTCGACTTTCCAGAAGATTCAGGGCCGAATATCTCAGTGACCCGACCTCGGGCGACACCACCGATCCCGGTGGCTATGTCGAGAGTGACAGACCCCGTTGGAATGATACTGATTTTGTGAGTGGCTTGGTACTTGCCAAGTGACATAACAGCGCCTTGGCCGAATTGTTTTTCAATATGTGAAAGAGCAAGTTCAAGGGCTTTTTTTTTTCCATCGTTTGCAGACATAGCAAAACTCCTTAGTTCATTCTCTATAGGTTGGCTATTTTTTTGCTTCAAGTCAAGTGGATTGTGAAGAATAGAAGAATGGATTATATACACATCATGAATGAAGAATTGGTTTTTCCCTTCATCGGAAACCCGTGCCTTTTGAATCTTCTCCATCGCTCATATTCCTGAATATGAGCTGCTTCGAAGCTTCAAAATTCAGGGCTCCGATTTTGGCAAAATTCCAATTCATCAATTCAGATGTGTATAGCAGGGTGTATGGGAAAGATGATTTTAGCTGGAGATATAGGGGGTACCAAAACCCATTTAGCTTTATTTGAAGAAGAGGAAAAGAGCAAATGGGTTCTCGATGAAAAATTTAAAAGTGCCGATCACGATTCACTGCGCAGCATTGTGAAACAATTTTTAGCGGATCATCCCGAGCATCAAGTTGAAAAGGCCTGCTTTGGGATCGCAGGGCCTGTTAAAGATCGAAAATGTAAAGCCACGAATTTACCTTGGATCGTTGACGCAGATCTCATAGAAAAAGAAGCAAATATTCCATCGGTTTCTCTAATCAATGATTTAGAGGCAAATGCCTTTGGAATCCAGTGTCTCGATGAGGATGAATTCTTTTCTCTCAATGAAGGAGAAAAGCATGCTGGGAATGCAGCGTTGATTTCTGCAGGAACGGGGCTTGGAGAAGCGGGTTTATTCTGGGATGAAAAAAGATATCATCCGTTTGCCTGCGAAGGTGGACATTGTAGTTTTGCCCCTGAAAATGATTTGGAGATTCAACTTCTTCGCTACTTGCGCAAGCAATATGATCATATCTCTGTTGAAAGAGTCCTTTCAGGGCCTGGATTGCATCGTCTCTACAAATTTTTGATCGATGCAGGATTGGAAAAAGAAAAAGAAGAAGTGAAAAAAGCCTTTGAAAAAACGGATCCCGCTTATGTGATCACGAAAATGGGAATGTCAGGGGCTTGTCCTGCATGTTCACGGGCACTCGACCTTTTTGTCTCGATATATGGGAGTGAAGCGGCAAATTTAGCGCTCAAAATGCTTTCTATCGGTGGGCTTTACATAGGTGGAGGAATTGCTCCTAAAATCTTAAATGAATTAAAAGAAGGGGGCTTCATGAAGAGATTCATCCAAAAAGGACGTTTTACATCCCTTCTTCTCGCCATTCCCGTTAAAGTCGTTCTCAATGAAAACACGGCACTATTAGGAGCCTCCCACTATGCAAGAGAACACGGTTGAGCATCAGCGTCTCAAAGAAGACAGAGACAAGATTGTTGTTCCTTGGCAAAAATGGGGACCTTATGTCTCTGAAAGGAGTTGGGGAACAGTCCGCGAAGACTACAGTTTCGATGGCAATTGTTGGAATTATTTTCCTTATGAACTCGCCTCTTCCAAAGCCTATCGTTGGGGAGAAGATGGAATTGCAGGTTGGTGTGACCGTTATCAAGTACTTGCAATCACACCAGCTTTTTGGAATACGAAAGACTCCCATCTAAAAGAGCGCCTTTATGGATTGAGCATTTTCGATGGGAATCACGGTGAAGATGTCAAAGAGGTTTACTATCACCTCGACGGACTCCCTTCTCATGCCTACATGAAATACCTCTATAAATATCCCCAGGCAGAATTCCCCTATCAACATTTGCGTGAAGAAAGTTTGAAAAGAGGGACACATCATCCCGAATATGAACTCGTCGACACAGGCATTTTTAATGAGAATCGCTATTTCGATATTTTTATTGAATATGCAAAAGATGGAACAGAAGATCTTTGCATCAAAATGGAAGCATTCAATCGAGGACCAGGTCCAGCTCCACTCCATCTCCTCACGCAACTCACATTTCGCAACCAGTGGTCTTGGTCATAAGAAGCGGTTCCACAACCTCATATTTCTCCAGGTGAATGCTCGTGCTTAATCACAGAAGAAGGAGACATGCCCTCTCCTCCGAACCTTCCTATGGAATATCGAATAGGCAAGCGCTATTTCTATGGACCAGAGGGAGCAGAGCTTCTTTTCACGGAAAATGAGACGAGTTTTGCAAAAGGTGGCGGTTATTACAAAGATGCCTTTCATCGCAAAATCGTCAAAGATGAAGAAGTGACAAACCCTCAAAATACCGGAAGTAAAGCCGCTTTACATTACAAATTCGAGGCTATCGCTCCTGGATCTTCTGCCAAACTTCTCTTTCGTTTCACACAAAGACCTAAGGAAAATCCCCTTCAAGATGTAGAAGCCATTATTGAAGAGCGGAAAAAGGAAACCAATGCGTTTTATGAAAGCGTTCATCCAGAAGGATTGAGTGAGGACGAGAAAAAAATTCAACGCCAAGCGCTTGCGGGAATGATTTGGACGAAACAGATTTACATCTTCGACGTTGGCCAATGGTTAAAAGGAGATAATCCCGGTTTTCCCCCACCTGAATCTCGCCTTCAAGGACGCAATAAGCATTGGAAACATCTCAATTCGATGCGGGTTCTGCTCATGCCCGATAAGTGGGAATATCCCTGGTTTGCCGCATGGGATCATGCCTTTCATTGTTTGACTTATGCGATCATCGACCTTGAATTTGCCAAGAAGCAACTTTGGCTTCTGTTTTTCGATCAATTTCAACATCCCAACGGACAAATTCCCGCTTATGAGTGGGACTTTTCCGATCTCAATCCACCCGTACACGCCTGGGCAGCTCTGCGCCTCTATCGGATGGAAGAGGCAAAGAATGGAAAGGGAGACTCGGAGTTTCTCGAAAAGTGTTTCCATAAACTGCTTCTCAACTTCACCTGGTGGGTCAATAAAGTCGATAACTCCGGCAATAACGTCTTCGAGGGAGGATTTCTTGGACTCGATAACATCACCGTTCTCGATCGTTCAGAGAAATTGCCCGGAGGAGCTGTTTTGCAACAGTCCGATGGAACGGGCTGGATGGCGATGTTTGCCCTGAATCTCATGCGAATTGCCTTAGAACTTAGCCGATTCAACCGCGTTTATGAAGGATTGGCTACTAAATTTTTCCAACACTATGTCTACATTGCGCATGCGATGAAAAAACGGGGTAATCGCGATTATGAAATGTGGAGCGATCGAGATGGATTTTTCTACGATGTGCTCACCCATCCAGATGGAACATTTACAAAATTCCGTGTGCGTTCTCTCGTCGGTCTCATTCCGTTATTTGCCGTGGAAATTTTGCATGAAGATTTCATGGAGAAGCATCCTGAATTCTACGCAAATTTCCAATGGTTCATGAATAATCGCAAAGACCTTGTGGAAGGGTGTATTATTCCCACGATCAAAGATGGAAAAAAGCACTATGTCTGCACGCTCATGAACAATAAGCAATTGCACAGTGTTCTCAAGTATGTTTGGGATCCAGAAGAATTTCGGGCAAATTACGGATTGCGTAGCATGTCCCGTTTCCATGAAAAAAATCCTTTTGTGTATCAAGACAAACAAGTGGGATATGAACCTGCTGAATCCCTTTATACTGTCAAAGGGGGAAATTCCAATTGGCGAGGGCCGATTTGGCTGCCGACAACTTTTCTCCTCGTCGAATCTCTCGTAAAACTGACAGAAGCTTTTGAAGAAGATATCACCGTGCAAGCAGGAGGAGAAAAGCCGATCGAGATTGCAGCGATGGCAAAATCCTTTGCCGATCGGACCATTGGGATCTTTGCTATGAATGAAGAGGGAAAACGTCCTGTTTTAGGTCCGGAGTTTCCCTTTCAAAATGATCCTCATTGGAAAGATTACATTCCATTCCACGAGTATTACAATCCTGAAACAGGCAAAGGACTCGGAGCATCACATCAAACCGGATGGAGTGCTTTGGTTGCCAACTTCATTGCTGAATTCCGTTAGTTTTTTCATCAAGAAAGATTATTTACGTTATCATTCGATCTTTAATATTAAAGAATTTTTTTTTGAGGAAGATGAGAAATGATACGTGCTTTGATGACTTTGATCTGCTGGCTCTTTGCGATCCCTGCTTTCTCTTACGACGAGGAAGCAAAAGAAGAGTTTTTCCTTTCGACTCCTGAACAAGTGGCAAGCTTAAGCAGCGAACCGAGTTACCTTGTGGGGAGCATCGTGAGTCCTTTAAGCGGTAGTCCCACCCTTAGGCAGCACGATCTTGTTGTCAAAGGAGCGCAAGAGCTCATCTTAAGCCGAACATATATGTCTCCCCATATGCCTGTTCAGCTTGCTTATGAAAAGAAGAACCGAGAAGAATGGGAGAAATACCACCTCTATCAGCACGTAGCCCACCATTACAAAGGATGGCAGTTTTATCCTCATCTGAAACTGCAGTTTATGCCGAGCCAAAAACAAGTGCTCGTAACAGATCCGAGTGGAAGTACACTTTGCTTCTCTTTCGCAGGTCCTGGTATGACAGGCGCAAAATTAGAAGGAGAGCCCTATGGTCTGAGTAATAGCAACGGAGAAAGTCCTAGTGGAGCAAATGACCCTAGAAATACCCGCATTACTTACGACGATGACGACAATAGAATCACAGTTTATGGAGTAGATCGAACGATTCGGTTCTACTGCTTTAGTAAATGGGACTCGAATGAAGAGCAGATCTATCTCCTTGAAAAAGAAATTCTCTCAAATGGAAAAGTCCTCAAATATCATTATGAAGGGCAACAACCTTCTTATGTGGAGAGTTTAGATCCACAAGAGCGTTTTGTTTATGCTTCTATTCGCATCCAAGGAAGTCCTTGGAAAGGACACTGCCACTTCTTATCTTCTTCAGGCACGAGCGCAGACTACAAGTATCAAAAAAGATCCACCCATGTCGAAATCAAAGAGGAAACAAAGCATTGGTACGGAAATGACCGACTTGAAAGAGAGTATAACTTTCTTTGCCCTCCTATTCTCTCTAGAGTAAGTTCCCCGAACTTTAGAAATGAACAATTGGATTATTGTGGAAGATTTCTCTTAAATTCCTGTGAGGGCAGAGAAAATTACTTTCAGCTTGTAAATAAAGGGTATGGAGAAGGATCAGGGCATTATCGTGTGCATCAATTATCCCTACCTGTGGGAGAAAACGATGCTTTTATCCCCGTTTATGAGCTTTCATATCAGCCCCCAGTAGCTGGAGAGAAAGGTGGAAAAACTACTGTTAAGGCAAGCGATGGAACCTCCACCATCTATCATTTTTCCAAAAAGCTTCTTACATCAAAAATTCAATACCTTGGAGAAGATGGAGCTCTTAAGAAAGAGAAGATTTTTTCTTGGAATGACAAGAATTGGCTCAAAGCTGTTGAGTACCGAGACGGGCAGAAGCATCCATTCTATAAGAAAGCCTTTGAATACGAACAATTTGGTAACCCCATCTTAGAAACATTCACAGGAGATTTGTCCGGCTCTGGTGATCTTGAATCCACTTGGACAAAGCGTATCTTTTCTGATGATGGAAAAAACCTGCTTTTGCGAGAAGAAACGGAAAATGGCAATGTCACCTGCTTTTCTTATCTTAAAGGCACTGATCTCATCCTATCAAAACTGATCCAGGATGGAGACAGAATTATCCGCAGAGAATTTTGCATCTATGACGATTGCCATAACCTCATAAAGAAGGTATCGGATGATGGAGAGGGCTCAGATCAGGAGGATTTAAGCGGTGTAACAGAGAGACACTCAACAACCTATATCTTACGGCAGTCAGCCCCCTTTCTCCATATGCCAGAGTGGGTCACCCAGACCTATCTTGAATCAGGAATCGAAAAACCTCATAAGAAAAGCCATTTGATTTACGATGCGCAAGGAAATGTGGCCCAAGAAGAGATCTACGATGCTGAGGGAAACTTAGCCTATACGATCTATAAGACCCACAACGAGAGAGGAGATCTTTTATCCGAGACAAATCGACTTGGGCAAGAGACTACTTATACATACGATGCAAAAGGCCACCGCAAAACAGAGACCAATTTTTCAGGAAGAATCAACAAGGCCCTATCCCATGATATAAAAGGGCGCCTACATAAAATTGTAGAAGAGGGTGATGATGGAACACGTCATACAATCTCATCAAAGCATGACTTTCATGATCGTTTGATCGAAAGAAAAGACTCCTTTAAAAATCGCACTTTTTACAAATACGACTCCCTTGTAAATGAGGTTATTCAAACAGATTTTCCTCAAATCACTGATCTTGAAGGGAAATCTGTAAATGTTGCCACCTTTTCAACCTACGATCCTTTTGGAAGAGAGCTTATCTCTACAGATCCCAATGGAAATACGACAACCTATCGCTACAACGTATATGGTCTCTTAAGCGAGATCAATCATCCGTGTGGAGGGAAAGAGATCTTTCGTTATGCCAAAAATGGCGATCTTATCGCTTACACAGATCCCGATGGGCTAATAATTCGATATGAGAATGATGTTCTAGGACGAGTCCTCAGAAAAACCTATATCTCACCTAAAGGAGAAAGGATTGCTGAAGAAACATTTACCTATAGCGGCTTTAATCTCCTGTCTGAGACAGATAAAGAAGGACAAGAAAGGCTCTATTTTTATGATGGCGCAGGGAGAAAAGTCCGAGAAGAATTTTGCGGAAAAGTCACAGAGTTTGCATACGACTCTTTGGGCCGACTGGCCGCTCTTTATAAATATAATGGTGATGATGCCCTTGTCACCCATTATGAAAGAGATTTGGAAGATCGAGTAATCGAAGAGAAAAAGACGGATCTTTCTGGGCACATCCTCTATAAAACCCATTACGCCTACGATGCCGATGGAAATCGAGAGACAATCACTCGCTTTATCAATGGGGAGGAGGCTATAGAGTCCTTTGCCTATGACCCATTCCAAAGAAAAATTCATCAAAGAGATGCTTTAGGGTATGAAACCCTTACCTCCTATGATGAGAATTACACAAATGCCTTAGGACAAAAAGTCCTTCAAATCAGGAAAGTGGATCCAAAGGGCATTACAACTTTAAAGACTCAAGATGCACTTACTCGAAGCGTAAGGGTGGAAAGACTAGGGGCAGGTGGACAGATAGTCTCTTGCCATGAAATAACGCAGGATCCACAAGGCAATCTCCTTCTTCATAGAGATCACATTTATGAAGATAGTAGGTTCCAGTCGACGCGGGCGATACGCTATTTTTATACTCCTGATCATCAAGTAAAAAGCATCACTCGAGGTTATGGAACCCACGATGCAAGAGAAACGGCCTATTCCTATTTACCATCAGGAAAAATGGAAAAGAAAACCCTTTCTGACGGAATCACTCTCTTCTACAACTACCACCCTCTTGGCTATCTAAATAGGGTAGATTCTTCAGATGGGATGATTCGTCATGCTTTCACTCATAATAGATTAGGACATCTCCTAACTGCAGTGGATGAAAAACAAAATCTCACCATCCAACGTGAAGTTGATTTTTTGGGGAATGTCACTTGCGAAGTGTTTCCTCACGGCGCGCAGATTGCCAAAACGTACGATGATTTTAGCAGACCCCTCTCATTAGAGATCGCAGGTCATGGGCAAGTACGTTATACCTACGATCCCTTATTCTTAAGGGAAGTTGAAAGAATTTCTTCCCATGGAAGTGTTTTATATAAGCATGCATTTGAAGAGTATGATCTCGATGGAAACCTCACGCGAGAGCATCTCATTGGGAATCTGGATTCTGTGATCCATGCTACGGACCTGAGGGGACAAAAAACGCATATTTCAAGTCCTTATTTCTCTCAAGAGTGCAAATACAACTCCGTCCAAGACTTAATCTCTAGCACCACTGATAGAGCGGAATCTCTCTATCAATATGATGATACCTCTCAAATGACCCGAGAAGAAGGCTCTGGCAACACAGTCTTCTACTGCAATGATTCCCTTTGCAACCGAACTCGGAAGAATGAAAGTCTTTATGAAATCAACGTTTTGAATGAATTGCTATCCAATGGGAAGGCTCATTACGAGTATGATCTGAGAGGCAACCAAGTTCTGAAGAAGACAAACACACAACAGTTACAAATGATCTATGATCCACTTAATCAGCTGATCAAGATACAGTCTCAAGAGCAAAAAACCGAATTTATTTATGATCCTCTAGGAAGACGCTTAGCAAAAGTCATTTCAACACAAATCGGATATGGATGGAAAGAATCGGACCGAGAATATTATCTCTATGATGGCGACGATGAAATTGGGTCATTTAAGCCATCAAATATTCTCGAGAGTTTTAGGGTTTTGAATACACATCGCCTTCCCAAAACTGTTAGTATTGAGATAGGAGGCAAAATCTTTGCTCCTCTCACGGATGTCCAAGGGAATATTTGTCGCCTCATTGACGTGCAATCAAAAACCCTAGCTGCTAGTTATGATTTCACAGCATTTGGTGAGAGACTACAAACCAGCACAAAAGGGGATCTGCAAAGTCCATGGCAGTTTGCATCGAAGCGATTTGATTCGGAACTGGATCTCATCTACTTTGGAAAACGCCACTACGACCCAGGGATTGGAAGATGGTTGACAACAGATCCTGCGGGTTTTGAGGACAGCTTTAATCCTTACCAGTACGTCTTAAATAATCCTTTCAGATACTACGACCCTAATGGCGAAAGTTTAGGAGGATATCTTCTTGGTATAGGTGAAATTGCTTTAGGTGGAGCAATTATGATCACTGGAGGAGTGATTGAAATTGGTTCATTTGGAACGCTGACCATAGGCTTTGCCTTTGCCGAAACAATGGGAGCATCATTAGTAATGAGTGGTCTTGCTACAACGGCACATCATGCTCAAGATATCAAATTTCCCAATATTTCGTGGAAAAATACCGATGTCTATGCTCCTGACAGACCGTTGCCTCGTGAACCTCGTACTAAAGAACCAGTCCCTGAGACAAATGTTCCTCATACTGAATTAGGTACAAAAGATGGAACAAAAGGAAAGTATCCACAAGCAAGAGAATTTGATGCTCAAGGAAAGCCAGTAAAAGATATTGATTTTACTAATCATGGACGTCCACAAAACCATCCCAATCCACACGAGCATAAATGGAAACCAAACCAGACAGGAGGGACGCCTAAAAGATCTCCTGAAGCTGAACCAGTATCATGATAGAGGTATGAATAATGTTTGAACCCAAATATTTAATTCGCTTAGATAAAAGAGCTTTTCCTACTGAGCAAGTAGTTTGTCTAGGTTCACAGCTTATATCTATTATTAAGAACCTTTCCGAATTAATAGAGTCGCATATTTGGTTTTGTGCTGATATTGATGCTATCTCTCCTATACCCCAAAAGTTGGGAGTAGATTCATTTCAGTTAACGAAAATAGGCGATGATCCTTCTTTGGTAAACTTATGCGAAAATATAGATCAATTTTTGTCTGGTGTTTTCATCGCTATTAGAGAGAAAGATCAAAATCTAAAATATTCAGATTTATGTGTTGGAACTGAAGATGATCAATTTCGATCTTTAGATCTTGATGGAGTTTTAATAGAAATAAGGGCATTTGATACGTCTTACTTCGAAATATATTCAGAGAATCAGGAATTAATAAATAAACTAGCAAAAATATACAGTATTAAAATCGAAAAGCTCGATTCGTAATTCAGCTTCGACCAAAGGAATTCCACAGTTAGGGCCCGTAAAGAAATAACCTGACAATCCTCGAGCAGGAAAACGGTTCAGATCTTGAGGATTTTTCCCTCGAGGATTGTCAGGTTATTTCTTTACGGGCCCTTAGAGAAGCAAAGCCTGATAAATCTAGTGTTTGCTAATTAAATGATGTGGCTAAAGAAATATCTGCTCCCAATATAAAAGAAAGTAAGATTGAGCAATGGTCCAAGACCAGGAATTCCTAAAATCAGAAAGCTACGAGCTATACACATTCCAGCTCTCCGCAGTTAAAATTCAAAAATGAGGGTGAGCGTCCAACCCTGAGTATCTAACGTTCCTCTACGTTGCTGGAAAACGTTCTCGCCCGCATCGTTGATCTCTGCTTGAAAGTCCTCATCAGGGGGATTGTTAAGTGGCGGAAGACTTCGGTCTCCAATGCGCATAACTCTCCACATTTGGTTTTGGTGGAAAAATAAATGATGGTCCCAACCAAACCTTCCAGTGACAGCATATTTGTAATTGCAGAACATGCCTGTCCATTGGATTCCTAAGGCTAGATCTAGAATCGCTCTAGACGCCCGGAAACAGGCCTTATTTTCGAGTATTTTAATCCTGCTGTGTGGAGAGATGGCTAAACGGTTTTGCTCGTTGTGATCGACGTTAAAACGGCCGTAAAGAATTGACGGAGCTAAATTTCCGTAAAGACTCCACCCACACTCGAAATGCCAAAGGGTTTCTAAACCACTGCGCACACCAAATCCCTGATAATCGTTGTCTAAGCTGACTTCATTGTTCAGTGGATCTTGAACCGGACTCACACGTGGGCTCCAACTCCCTCCCATGTGCTCCAAATCAAAATCTTGTAAAATCGATCCATAACGCAGGCCGATAAAAGGGCGCAAACTAAGACGCTTACTGACCCAAAAGGCGCGGCCCAATTCTAGATCGATGAGATTGAGGCGGAGTTTCCAAGATGCTTCAATGTCACGCGCAAAAGCTGTTTCTCCTTGCGGAGGAGCAAAAGAAGACCAAAGAGGGATGAGGCTATGATTGTCACTGACCTCTGCTTCTACATGTGTGAACGAGCAAGAATGAAAACGGGTCCATGCGATGCCAATGTCCCAGCCATCACAAGTCGTGTTGAAACCGACGCCCAGTTTATATCCAAATTCCCAGTTGGAAGAGGGAGTTTCATACTTGGCATTGATGAGCGTATTGAGTTCTCGAAGCTCTGTAGGTGTGGGATTGAGAACAGGAATGAAAATGGATGTGTCGATGGCAAACTCCATTCCATCTTGATGGGGATTCCAGTAGAGACCAGCAACCGAGACGACCCAATCCCCATTACAGGTAATTGGACGCACCGGAGCATTAGAGACTGTCTGCAAACTCATTTCACCAGGAATGGGATCTGCAAAAGACAGGCTAGAAAACGTTAAGAAAAGTAAAATTTTCTTCATCGCTCTTTTTTTAATCCATTCATAAAAAAAGATCCAGAGTTTCCTCTGGATCTTTTTGCTTTAAGCGATGTGAGTGAGTTTAGAACTCAAATCTTACAGTGAGTGTCACCCCTTGAGTATCGAGTGTACCACGACGCTGATGGAAGACATTCTCCCCAGAGTTGTTTGGAAGACCCGCAGATCCTGTCGCTGTATCTCCAATTCTCACTACTCTCCAAAGTTGGTTTTGGTGGAAGAAGAGATGTTGTTCCCAACCGAGCATGATAGTCAATCCATACTGGCAAGAACAGATCATACTAGACCATTGGATCCCTAGAGCTAAGTCGAGCATTGCACGTGAAGCACGGAAAGACTCTTCTGTTTCTAAGATTTTGATTTTGGAATTAGGAGCTTCTGCAATGCGATTCTCTTCATCGTGATCGATAGAGAATCTTCCATAGACAATCGAAGTGGCTATGTTACCGTAAACAGCCCATCCGCAACCAAAATTCCAGTTTGTATCAAACCCGGCACGTACTCCAACGCCTTTGAAATCGTTGTCAAGATCTACTTCGTTGTTAAATGGAAGCGGTTGTGGGTTACCTGTGTCATCAGTACTAGACCAGCTTCCTCCTTTGTGCTGAAGCTCGAAATTTTGATCGAGATAAGCAACGCGAAGGCCAATGTGTGGTCTAAAAGAAAGGTACTTACTTGTCCAGAATTGACGCCCTAATTCGAGGTCAATCAAGTTGAGTTTGAGTTTCCAGTGATGCTGGATGTCTGATGCATAAGTCACCGAACCTAGAGCAGATGAAAAATCAGACCAAAGAGGAACTAACGTGTGGTTGTCATCGACTTCTGCTTCGACTTTACCATTGGCTCTTCCTTGGTACCAAGTCCACATCACGCCAAAATCCCAACCATCACAAGTTGTGTTGTATCCCAACCCAACTTTAAAACCCCAATCCCAATCAAAATTAGGAGTTTTATATTCAGCATCGATAACGTTATTCAATTGTTGAATATCGCTGATAGTTGGAATTGTAGTCCCTTGATTAGGATTTTCAATGTGGTTATCCACCGCATATTCCAATCCATCTTGATGTGCATTCCAATAGAAGCCCGCAACTGTGAGCATCCAATCGCCGTTGCATGTTTTTGGGCGAACTGGTGCGTTTACTAAAATATTGTCTGGTCCTAGGCAATAGCAACGATTGCAGTCATCTGCATAACAAGTTGCTGGGGGCGTAGGAGCACAATTCTCTTGACCGCGCGCAGCTTGAGCAGTGCCGGCTATCCCAAGAATTGATAGAGCGATTAATGCTTTTTCCATTAGGAAACCTCCGTTAAACATTTGTTCCTTAAGCTACATATAGTTAAATACGTTTTTTTTAGGAAAGAAAAAAATTTGATTCTGCAAAAAAAATTCAAATCCACGCATTTAATAAAGGATTTTTCTCTATGAGTTCTGTGTTGCCCATCATAAGAAAAAAAAATGGATCCGGAATAATCCGGATCCATCGAAGAATGGAGAATATTGTTTTTCTAACTCAAGTTAGAATGAAAACTTAACGGTGAATGTCCAACCTTGTGTGTCGAGGTCACCACGACGTTGGAAGTAGACGTTTTCTCCTTGATTGTTTGGAAGAGTTGGCGTTGTAGTACTTGCCTCATCTCCAATTCTGTTAACTCTCCAGAGTTGGTTTTGATCAAAGAACAGGTGGTGTTCCCATCCCAGCGAGATCATGATCCCATACTGACAAGCACAGAACATTCCAGACCATTGAATTCCAAGGCCTAGGTCTAACATTGCACGTGAAGCGCGGAAAGATTCTTCAGTTTCCAATACTTTGATTTTAGAGTGAGGAGCGATTGCTTGGCGATTTTCCTCATCGTGATCGATGTTGAATCTTCCATAAACAATCGATGTTGCCATGTTACCATAAAGGGCCCAGCCACATCCAAAGTTCCAAGTTGAATCTAATCCAGCACGTATCCCAACGCCTTTGAAGTCGTTGTCAAGATCCACTTCGTTGTTGAAGGCATCCTGGATAGGCGAACTGGTTCTTGTACTCCAGCTTCCACCTTTGTGTTGCAATTCTAAATTCTGCTTAATAGAAGCAATACGAAGGCCCACGTGTGGTCTGAGTGAAAGATATTTACTTGTCCAGAAATTACGTCCCAACTCGATATCTACCAGGTTGAGTTTGAGTTTGTAGTGGTGCTCAATATCTGTTGCATAAAGAACAGAACCCTGAGCGGATGCAAAAGCTGACCAAATAGGAAGTAGAGTGTGGTTATCATCTATCTCTGCTTCAATTTGACCATTTGCTCTTCCTTGGTACCAAGTCCAAGTCACGCCGATATCCCATCCATCACAGGGAGTGCAATAGCCAACTCCAACTTTAAAACCCCAATCCCAATCCCAATCAGGATTTTTGTATTTAGCATTAATGAGTCTATTCAGTTGAAGAATATTGGGGTTTGTTGTAGTAATTGTAGTACCTGCAACTCTTGGATTAGTGATTTGGTTGTCTACAGCATACTCCATCCCATCTTGGTGAGTATTCCAGTAGAAACCGGCAACTTTAATCATCCAGTCGCCATTGCAAGTCAGTGGGCAAACAGGGGCGTTAACGCCATAGTTTTCTGGCCCAAGGCAATAGCACCGGGTACAGTCATCTGTTGCGTAGCAAGTGGGTGGCACAGGCGCGCATGAATCTCTGTTTTGTGCTGCGTGAGCGGCATTGGCCATTCCAAGGACCGAAAGCGCAGCTAAAGGTAATAAGTGTTTCTTCTCCATTGATGTTCTCCATTTCATCACGGTACAACGACCGATTTTTTCTTCATGTACCTTACCATGTAAAATAAATGAATTTTTTTAACAAGGAAAAAAAATAAAAAGGGCTAAATTTTTTCAAATTCAGCCCCTTATCGCTATGAAAGCTTCATCTTTTTTTACTAGAATTCAAACTTCACAGTTAGTGTCCATCCTTGGAAGTCAAGGTCACCACGTCTTTCGTGGAAAACATTTTCTCCAGTGTTGTTGAATGAATCTGTTCCAGTACTTATAAAAGTATCTCCGATTCTGACCACTCTCCAAAGTTGATTTTGGTCAAAGAATAGGTGATGTTCCCAGCCAAGCATTACTGTAAAGCCGTATTGACATTGACAGAACATGCCATGCCATTGAACTCCAAGAGCTAAGTCGGCCGCACCTCTAGAAGCACGGAAACTATTTTTTGCATCCGCAATTTTAGCTTTTTCATGAGGATCAGTTGCTCTTCTGTTTGTTTCATCATGTTCGAAATCAAACCGACCGTATAGGATCGAAAGGGCAAAGTTCCCATAAAGTCCCCATCCACAGCCGAAATTCCAAAGAGTATCCAATCCTGCGCGAAGACCAGCACTTTTGAAATCATTTTCTAGCTCAACTTCATTATTCCATGCTTGTTGGAGTGCTGTAGGACCACCTGCTTGATTGTTTGCAGAAAAGCTTCCGCCCTTGTGCTTAATACAGTAGTTTTGGTTTAAGTAAGCGATACGAATGCCTACAAATGGTCTAAGGGTCAAGTACTTACTTGTCCAGTACTCGCGTCCTAGCTCAAGGTCGACCAAGTTCACTTCGACTTTCCAATTGTTCTCAATGTCCGTTGCATAAAGAGTGCCTCCCTGTAGGGGAGCATAAGCAGACCAAAGGGGAAGAAGAACGCGGTTATCATCCGCTTCTGCTTCTACATGATCAATTGCTTTTCCTCTATACCAGGTCCATAGAACACCGAAGTCCCATCCATCACAAGTTGTGTTGTATCCCAACCCAACTTTAAATCCGAAATCCCAATCAAAGTCAGGAGTTTTGTATTTAGCATCGATAAGACGGTTAATCTGTTGACTTCCTTCAAGATTGATAATATTAGATCCAGGATTTTCGACATTGTTCTCTATGGCATATTCCATCCCATCTTGGTGAGAATTCCAGTAAAATCCTGCAACAGTGATTACCCAATCTCCATTACATGTTCTTGGACGAGCAGGTGCGTTGACACCATAATTGTCGGGCCCTAAGCAGTAGCAACGGTTGCAGTCATCTGCATAACAAGTTGCTGGCGGCGTAGGGGCGCATCTATCATCCGTTCTTGCAGCAGATGCTGTACTTGCCATACCAATCAAAGACAAGGCAGCTACCGGCCACTTACTTTTTATATCCATTTTCATAGATAAGCTCCTGTGGTTTAAAACTGCCCCATACATGCCTTTGCACAGGGCTTTTTTTGCTTAAGTTCACAATAAGAACATTTTGTTTTTTTTAGCAAAGTTTTTTTTCAAAAATGAATCTATCTTACAAAAATTCTTGAGAAAACTCCAAAAAACGGTCCCAAAAAGATCTTCATCGAGACTCCGAAGCAGTTCAGAAATTAGAATACAAACTTTCCAGTTAAAGTCCAACCTTGAGTACTCAAATCTCCGCGGCGTTGATAAAAGACATTTTCTCCGGAGTTATTAAAAACGTCCGATCCGTTGGTTCCGCCATTGCGGTTAACGCGCCAAAGTTGGTTTTGATGGAAGAAAATATGTTGTTCCCAACCGAGTTGAGCAGTGATCGCATATTGACATTTGCAGAGCATTGCAGTCCATTGCACACCGAGTCCAAGATCTAGAGATGCGCGTGAAGCGTGAAAGTTTTCGTTGGATTCAAGGATTTTATTCTTTGTGAAAGGAGCTTGAGCATCTCGAATCTTTTCATCATGATCAAGATCGAATTTTCCATAGATAATGGAAAGAGCGAGGTTTCCATAGACTCCCCAGCCACATTCAAAATTCCACAGAGTATCAAAACCACTGCGAACACCCACTCCCTTGAAATCGTTGTCGAGATCGACGAGATCATTGACATTGATGCTCAAACCGGGGTCATTCCAGCTTCCTCCTTTGTGCTCGATTTCAAAACTTTGGTCGAGCTTCGCGAGGCGAAGGCCTATGTGGGGACGGAAAGATAGTCTCTTGCTCGTCCAATACTGACGTCCCAATTCGATGTCGACCAAGTGCAAATCGAAGCTCCAAAAGGATTCAATATCAGAGGCAAATAGTGTAGGGGCATTGCCCGCATTGGGGAATTGATAGGCAGACCATAGTGGCAAAAGGGCATGGTTGTCATCAAATTCGGCCTCCACGTGGCTTTTTGCACCTTCATGAAAGAATGTCCAAAGGACTCCTATGTCCCAGCCATCGCAGATAGAAGCATAAGAAACACCCACTTTGAAGCCGAAATCCCAACTAAAATTTGGGGTTTTGTATTCTGCGTCGATTAAGTTGTTGAGTTGGGGATTGCCTGTCACCGAATCGGTTCCGGTGATTGCGTTATCGACGGCTTATTCCATACCATCTTGACGGGCTTTCCAATAAAGACCTGCAACCGTGATGGTGAGATCTCCATTGCAGGTTCTTGGATTTACAGGAGCATTCGCGATGATATTTTCTGGTCCTAAACAATAACAGCGGTTGCAATCGTCTGCGTAACAAGTTGCAGGAGGCTGGGGGTTACAATCTTGTCCAGAATTCGCTCCAGATAAAATCATCACTGCCGCAGCACCAGAAAAGGCCGATAGTTTTTTAAGATTCAGTCGCATTGCTCATCTCCTCTAAATTAACCGCTAAAAATCAAATTTCACTGAAAGAGTCCATCCTTGAGTGGAAAGATCTCCGCGGCGCTGATGATAAGAATTGTCATCGTCGCTGCCGGCTGATCCCTCTTTATTAACGATTCTCCACATTTGATTTTGGTTTGCGAAGATATGTTGTTCCCAACCAAGAGAAACGGTCATACCATATTGGCAGTCACAGAATAGAGACGAGTACTGGATCCCTAATGCTAAATCGGTCATGAAAGAAGAATCTCTAAAGGAATCTTCAACTTCCATCACAGCTTGTTTCGCATGAGGTTCAACTGCTTGACGTGTCGTTTCATTCTCATCGATGTTATAATGACCATTGATGATAGAAAGGGCAAAGTTTCCATAAATAGCCCATCCACATCCAAAATTCCAAGTGGTATCGAATCCTGCGCGGATACCAGCACCATTGAAATCATTATCGATATTCAATTCTCCATTCACATTAGGAGTGACTAGAGACCAGCTGCCTCCTTTGGAGTGGATATCGTAATCCTGGTTGATGAATGCAATGCGGATTCCAATATGAGGTCTCAGGGCAAGCCGTTTACTATTCCAATATTTTCGACCTAGGCTAATATCAACGAGATTGAGATTCACTTTCCAATGCGTTTCCATATCGGTTGTGAAAAGAGGATCTCCATTATCGGTGGAGCGGAAATTCGACCAAATATTGAGTAGGGTCGTATTATCATCATTTTCTGCTTCCTCATGCGAACTAGCGCTTCCCTTATACTGTGTCCATAGTACGCCGAAATCCCAGCCATCACAGGTTGTGTTGTATCCAAGACCTATTTTGAATCCGAAATCCCAATCAAAGTGAGGATTTTTGAACTTGGCATCGATCAAATGGGCTCTTTCATCTGTTTCTTCATTGCTAACAAGATTTTTGATCGCATATTCCATGCCGGGTTGGTAGGCTCTCCAATAGAATCCGGCAACTGTGATTTCCCAATCTCCATTACATGTGATGGGATTGACAGGAGCATTGACTCCATAGTTTTCAGGGCCCATGCAATACGTTTTGCAACAATCGTCTGGATAACAAGTTGCGGGCGATGCAGGCGCGCAATTGTCTTTAGCAGCACCTACTAGAGTTGCACTACCGAGTGCAACTGAGAGAAATACAGGGTATTTCATAAAAACCTCCGTTTTTCTTCACAATATATATATTTTATTTAAACACCAAAAAAAAATGAACTTAGCTCGACTTTGCAACTTTTTGGGACTGAAGGCCTCGAGATATTTGCCCTCGGAGCGATTTATTTAAACAGGAAGGGGTTAAAAACCCCTTCCTGTTTAAATAAATCGCTAGTTCGACCATCGGT
>JAAKFB010000020.1 GCA_011065235.1 Chlamydiota bacterium
ATAGAAGGGTCATCAAAGAGCAAGGAGCTGGAGCGCTAATCCCACCTAGGAGAAATGCAAAATGGGATCCGATAATGCAAGCAAGGAATCAACAAATGTCAAAAAGGCAAGGGCAGCGGCTAGATCAAATAGGAATAAGTCTGTGGAGTAGGTTAACAGGATACTCGAGAAGGGCTCTTGTAGAAACAAGCTTCTCAAGGATAAATAGACTTTATGGTGGTAAGTTTTACTCTAGCAAAAAGGGTGAACAGGAAGTGGAAGGACATCTAAAATGCTTAATGATGAACCAGATGATGAGAAAAGCGACATAAGATATCGCCCTCAAGAGACGCTCTGTGCTCTCTGTGGTTAAATTTTTTTCTGGGGTTAATGCACGGACCCTTTCCAATAGGAAAGAGTTGTTGCTCCGATGTCTTTGGAATGCTTTTGGTAGACCCCTTCTAGAGCCTTCAGAAAGGCCTCTGCATGGGGCTTGAGACCATGGAGACAGAGCGATTCTAAAATGCGACTGATCCGCAAATAATTGTGATTTCCGCGATTGTGATTTCCGCGATTGAGCCAATTCTTGGATTTTGCAACAAAATCTCGACTTGGGGCAATCTGCCCTTGTCCATCAATCGTAAAGCCATAGAACTTGAGCATCACCTTCAGTGATTTGAAAAGCTTCTCTTGAAGCACTTTGTCCCCTTTAAAGGCGGACATTGTCTTCCCATCGGTCAGAGAGGCTGTCGGGTTGAACTTGCTTGCCCCTTTAAGCGGAAAAAGCCACTGGATGTAAGAATGATCTCCCTCAAGAGCGCCATCATCCCTACTCCAAATCTCTTCGAGGGTTGCCCCTTGATCATTTTTTCCACCGCGGTAAAAATCTAAAATTGAAATTATAGACATGGGCTTGGGCTTGGACCCTTGAAAGGGTTTGGGACACAGATCCATTGCCAGCAAAATAGGGGTTACAACTGCCGCTACCAGCATGGCCACAGCAATCGCAGCTGTGCTCAGGATGTTACGTGAGGTGTGAATCTGATGAGAGAGGCTCTGCCAAACATTTTGAGTGATCTTCATGGAGATAGTATAGCATTTTGGAGGAATTCTGTCGCTACCTGGGCCACATCTCTTTTTTGAATTTCAACTTGATAATTGAGCATAGACATTTGTTCATTCGATATCTTGCCGGCCAGTAGAGAGAGGACTGGGATCAACTCGGGGTGCTTGTTAAGACATTTTTTGGAAATGACAGGTGCCACTTCATAATCGGACAAACAATTTTTATCATCTTTGAGAATGGTGAAGCGTTTATCGACGAGCCTGCCATCTGTTGAAAAGCCCGAAACGACATCCATTCCCCCGCTCTGAAGTGAAAAATAGAGGAGAACCTGATCCATCAGCTTGGACTGGTTGATTTGAGGGTAGGAGGACTTGAGCAGAGTCATTTCAGGACGGGCAGCAATCTCGGGATCAAAGGCGATTTTGTGATGGGGCTGGATATCTGAAATTGATTTTAAATTGGAATTGGCACGGGCAATGAGGACATATTGGTTGCAAAAACCGAGGCGATCAAGCCAGATCAAATTGTACTTCTCTTCGAAGGCCTGCTTCACATGGGGATAGAGTGAGCCTTCCATTAAGGGCTCCTTCAAAATATCGAGAAGCGCCGTTGCGGTATATTCGCAGTACAGATCAATAGAGCCCGATTTCAGAGCATTGAAACAAATTGCTGTCCCCTCGAGGTTAAAGCTGCGGTTGACTTTGAGAGAGGTGTTTTTTTCGATCAACTGAGCGAGTATCTCTCCTAGGATGCGTTGTTCGGTGCAGATTTTTCCCCCGATGGCAATGTCGTGTCTATGGCGAAAAGTCCCTAAACTAAGAGCAATAGCAGTGGTGAGAAAAATAAGGACAACTATGAGGATTCTGAGTTTGAATTGCAGCTCTTTCATCAGATATCCACTCTAAGCCACTTTTCAACCCAGGTCATTCCCCATTCAAAGAAAATGGCGAGGATGGCCGCGGGAATCGTCCCAGCAAGAACGAGTTGGACATTCATGGTCCGAAGGCCTTGTAAAATGAGATCTCCAAGCCCCCCTGAGCCCACGAGGCTTGCAAGTGTGCACATGCCGATGGTCCACACCCCTGCGATACGCACACCGGCCATGATCATCGGAATCGCATGGGGCGCTTGCACGAGGAAGAGAATTTGCCGTTTGGTCATCCCCAAACCTGTTGCGATATCGATCATTTGCGGACTTGTTTGCCGAATACCTGTATAGGTATTGGTCAAAACCGGAGAAATCGCATAAAGTGAAAGGGCAATCACACCGGGAAGATATCCCGTTGTTGGGATGGAAACAAACTGGCAGATGCCGACTAGTGCAATCACGATCACCGCAATCATAGCAAGGCCCGGTATCGTCTGTATGAGCGAAATGCCCCTGATGACCAAAAGTGTGGTTTTTTGATTCCGTTTGCGGCTCAAATAAAACCCAAGGGGCAATGCAATGCAAAGAGCGATCAAAAGAGCAGACAGGCTGATGAATAGATGCTGAGCGGTTTTTTCTAAAATCGTGTTAAACATGGCGAATCAAACTCTCTAAAAATTCACTGCGAGGCAAATCGCCCAAGTAGGTTTGTTCATTATAGACTCCTACAGCTTCGGTTTCAGTGATCTTGAAAGTGGTGAGCGTCTCCATCAAAGAGGCATTCAAAGAAAGCTGTGGGTGAGTTTTCTGTTTGCCCGGCCTCAGGCAAGTAATATATTCCTGTAGAGATTGCGTCTGCAAAATCAGCTGAAAGCGATCCTTGCCCAAAAAAGCATCAACAAAAGCGTTAGCTGGGCTCTCGATCAATTCCTTGGGGCTTGCAATTTGCAGCAGTTTCCCCTCTTCAAAAATGGCAATCCGGTCTCCCATTTTAACAGCTTCGCTCAAATCATGGGTCACAAAAACGATTGTTCGACGGATTTTCGATTGGATCTCTAAAAATTCTTGCTGCAATTGCTCGCGCATCAAAGGATCGAGCGCGCCAAACGGCTCGTCCATTAAAATCACAGGGGGGTCAGCAGCTAGGGCACGCGCAACACCTATTCTTTGTTTTTGACCGCCACTGAGTTTGCCGGGTTTCACATCGCGAAAGGTCTCAGGCTCTAGCCCGACCATTGTGAGTAGTGCACCCACGCGGTCTGCAATTTTCTTCTCGTTCCATCCGAGGAGCCTTGGGACAATTCCCACGTTTTCCCCAACGGTCATATGAAGGAAAAGGCCAATGTGCTGGATTGCATAGCCAATGTGGCGACGCAAATCGATCGGATCGAGGTCTAAAAGATTTTTTCCTTTAAAAAGAATTTTGCCAGTAGTCGGCTCGATGAGGCGATTGATCAGACGCAGGGCCGTTGTTTTTCCGCTGCCGCTGCGTCCTAATAAGACTAAAATTTCCCCTTCTTTGACTTCAAAAGACAAATTTTGCACGGCGAAAGAATTTGGAGCATACTCCTTAGAGACGTTCTCAAAGAGAATCATCGCCCTACACTATAGCATCATAAGGTGTATTGTATACAAATTTTCCTTCTGCTAAGTTGGTAGTATGCATTTGATACCACCCATCGATCTCAAAGGGCAATATCCCTTGAGCCGAAAAGCTGAAGAGTTTGTCGCTAAAAGCCGTCAATTAGTCATCCAAATCTTAGAAAAGCAAGACCCCCGCTTACTGGTCATCGTAGGCCCCTGCTCGATCCATAATGTCGAAGAGGGTTTGGAATACGCCAAACAGTTGAAAAAATTGGCTAAAGAGGTGGAAGACTCGTGTTTCGTTGTGATGCGCGCTTATTTAGAAAAACCACGCACCCGCCAAGGATGGAAGGGGATCGTCCACGACCCTCATCTCAACGGATCCCATGACATAAGCCAAGGGCTTGCCTATGCGCGCTCCTTCCTCACTCAGCTCGCTGAAATGGGCGTCCCCGCAGCGACTGAATTTCTCACGCCTCATCTCGCCCCCTATATCGAAGATTTGATCACTTGGGGTTGCATCGGCGCTCGTACCACTTCCTCGCAGGTCCATCGCCTCCTCGCATCGCACCTTCCCATGCCGGTTGGGTTCAAAAACACCGTGGACGGGAACATCTCCTGCGCAATCAACGGAGTCCATGTTGCTCGCCATCCTCATATGTTCATGCACATCTGCGAAACGGGAAAACTCCGCCAAGTAAAAAGCGTCGGCAATCCCCACGCCCACGTGATCCTCCGCGGATCCAATACAGGCACCAATTACAACGCTGAGACAGTTCAAAAAACTCTCACAGAGTTGCGCCAATTGGAGCTCCCCCCACGCCTTCTCATCGACTGCTCACATGGAAACTGCCAAGGACAATACTTTAAACAAAAAGAAGTCTTTCAAAATGTGATTGAACAAATCCAACAAGGGAATTCACACATTTTGGGAATCATGTTGGAAAGCGATCTGGAAGCGGGTTCTCAAAAAATCCCCGCTCATTTAGAGGAGTTGCAGCAAGGGGTTTCGATCACTGATCCCTGCTTGGACTTTTCCACGACAGCCGAGCTTCTAACCTCGGTGTCATCGTTGATGTCGATGAGCTTGACCCATAACTGATGCTTCCAATCTGCGTAGACCTCGCCGTCGCACGTGATAATTTCCGCCCTATACGAAAGCAAGCCCCCCGTCTCTTTGAACTTTTCATTCACGAGAAAATAGGTTTCATACCCAATCTTGCTACAGATCGGATATTCGACCACATCCTCTGAAAAATCGTGAAATAAAATGGAGAGGCGCAAAATTGGATCAAAACGCATGGCTTGCTTATTTAGCCACCATTCAGCGACGATCATCTGGCCACTTGGAGGTGTGCGCGGATCGGGCGAGCCCACATTAGTGCTGGCCAAATAGCTCGGGCTAATCTTTTGTTGATGCACCACAAGAGCTGAGCGATCACACCCAACTAAACCCAGAAAAAATAGAATGAGAACATATCGTAAAATCATGAATCACCTATAATCGTGTGAAAACCCACTTTTTTCAAGGGAAAATGTCAGAATCTGTCAGTTGCGTGATATTTAATGAGGCCAAGACCCAAGTCCTCCTCATCAAAAGACGGGATATCCCCGTCTGGGTCCTTCCTGGAGGGGGGATCAAGTCTGGAGAAGCCCCCGAAATGGCTGCCCAGCGAGAGGCCGAGGAAGAGACAGGCCTCAAGGTTAAAATCACTCGAAAAGTGGCCCATTATACCCCCTTAAATCGGCTCACAAGGCCCACCCACTTCTACGAATGCTCCCCTATAGAGGGGATTCCTCAAATCGGCCCTGAAACCCGAGAAATCGCCTTTTTCCCCCTCGATGCCCTCCCAGCTAAGCTCGTCCCCTTCTATAAGCTTTGGATCGCCGATGCAGCCACATTCAACCCCACGCCGATTAAAAAAAAGATTTACAAGACCTCCTACTGGACCTTCCTCCATTATCTCCTCTGTCACCCTCTTCTGGTGGCTCAATTCCTCCTGACCCGCCTAGGGATCCATTTTAATAGATAAAATAGTTGCAAAGTCTAGTTGACAAAATAGTCGTTTTTTGTAAAAATCATTCTTTTAATAATTCAGAATAATGGATAAAAATGGGATATAATATTTTAGGAAGATCAGCTATGTTTTTAACGATTGCTGGAGGGCTTTACGATGTGTACACACAGGTTTCTAATGCCTTCAGTAATGTACAAGATATGCAAGGCCTTGCTCTGTATAAAGAACAATTCGTTGAATTGTCTAGTAAACTCAATTCTATACGGGAGAGGGCTTCCTATGAGAATTGCTTCAAGACTTGTACAGCCCATGTTTCCTCTTTTTCCGAAGAATATTGCACAACAAACTGCAAACTCATGGATTCATTATATCAAACAGGCATAGAGACCTTAGATTCGGCAGTGGAACTATTTAATAAGTCTAATGTATCTGCTTTCAGAAATTTCAATATGTCTACAGCAGCAGCGATTGGTGCTGTCGTATTCACAACCTATTTCTTGTATCAGCTCTATTCCCAAACAGGGAAGGGTGACGAGGAGGGGCGGCTTGGCAAAGTCGCAGCCGGCCCAAATTCACAAAAGCCGACGAAGCGTGATATAACTACACCAACCTCTCAAGGCCACACCTACAATCTACGCTCCAGAACCAGAACTTAAACGCTATTTTTGATAATTGGTGTGAACCCCGTCCTGAAGGACGGGGAATGATTTGGAAGGGGCTTCGTACCCCTGCCAAATGTAGATTTAAATTACCCTCTAAGGGGCCCTGGTTAACTATCATTTAAAGCCTTCTTTCAGTAAAAGAGCGATATGAAGTTGTCTGACAAAGAATGGAAAGAGCGATTATCCCCAGAGCAGTACAAAATCCTGCGCAAAAAAAAGACCGAACGCGCCTTTACCGGAGACTATCACGATTGCAAGAAAAAGGGAGTTTATCACTGCGCGGGATGTGGAGAAAAGCTTTTTCGCTCAGAGGACAAGTTCGACTCAGGTACAGGTTGGCCGAGTTTTGTCCGTCCCATCGATGAGAGTACTATTACATACGAAAAGGATAATACACTTTTCACAAAGCGCATTGAAGTGCTCTGCAGCAATTGTATGGGGCATCTGGGACATGTCTTTGATGATGGCCCTCCTCCCACGAATAAGCGGTATTGTCTCAATTCACTCGCATTAAAGCTCAAGGAAACCGCTTGAACTAAATAGGTCTTGCATAGAGTGCCACGCCCGTTTTGCAGAAATTGCGTTATAGACAGTCCCCATCTCGGGGTTATTTGCTGCAGGATTGGTAAAAGCGTGCATTGTGTTCCCATAAATGTGGATCTGCCAGTCGATTCCCGCATCTGTCATCTCGTTTTGTACCCGTTTGAGATCATCATCGGAAACCATCGGATCCTCATGGCCGTGCAGGATGAGTAATTTTCCACTTGCATCGGGGCTGAGGGGAGCCATTTTGGCTTTTTGTCCTTCTCGTTCAATAGCAAATACCCCATGAAAGCACACAACGGCTTGCACGCTGGCGCCACTGCGCAAAAGCTCATAAACGGTCAACCCTCCAAAGCAAAACCCGATCGCCCCGATCCGATTCGAATCCACTTGGGGGTGCTTTTTAACAAAGGTCAACGCAGCTCCAATTCTCTCTTGCAACAATGTGCGATCAGCGAAAAACGGTGCCATAAGCTGGGGGGCTTCTTCATTCGTTCCGCATTTGCCATCACCGTAGATATCAACGGCAAAGCCGATGTAGCCAAGTTCAGCTATTTCGACCGCTTTTTCGCGTGCGAAATCGTCTTGTCCCCGCCAGGCGTGGACGACAAGGACAACAGGGCGCTTGGTTTGGATTTGATTATCATAGGCAATGAAACCAATGCAAGGGGTCTCATCATGAAAATAGGTCATTTTTTCTGTGTACATATCGTACATTTTGCACAAATAAGAAAAATTTGATAAGCATAAAGTATGAAACGTATCCCTTTAAATGCAATTCCAGAGCCTTGGGAGTACAATCCCTCGAAATGGAGCCAGCGCTTGCGCATCATCATTATCGCTGCGGTTCCTACTCTGATCGCTATCTACATGGGGCTTTATCAATGGGGTCTCATCGACAGTGTTTGGGATCCGGTTTTTGGCAAACAATCGATGATGGTGCTCGACTCTGAGGTCTCACACAAGATCACTTCGTGGATAAGGATTCCCGATTCGATCTTAGGAGCGCTCGCCTATCTAGGAGATATCATCTTTGCGCTCGCAGGCTCCACAAGGCGTTGGCATGATCGCCCATGGCTTGTCATTCTATTTGGAATTGATGTCATCCCGCTTGGGCTTGTGAGCGCCACTCTCATCTTCATGCAGGGATTTGTCGTGCATTCTTGGTGTTTTCTCTGTCTCGTCACCGGGGTCTTTTCTCTCGTTCTGGTGGTTCTCGCCTATGACGAGGTCTGGTCGAGTATTCTCTTCCTCTACCGAGTCTGGAAACGCTCAAAGAAATTCTCTGTGCTGTGGAATACCTTTTGGGGACGGCCTAGTCACCTTGCCCTCCAAGTGGGCTCTGAAATGGCACAAAAACGGGATTGGGGGAAATAGTATGTGGGCACGTGTGGTTGAATTTATGCTAGCCTGTTGGCTCTCGATTAGCCCCTTTGTTTTCCGTTATCCCGACGAAGCAACATTTTTCTGGGCAAATGATCTCACCTGTAGCTCGCTGATCGCCATTTTTGCGCTCATTTCCTATCGCATCTCTTTGCGCAAAATGCATCTGTGCAATCTGCTCATTGCCTTTTATCTCATTGCTCTGAGCTATTTTCTCCAATCTAGCCCCTATTACGAGGCTCTGCAGAACTACATGGTTCTAGGGATTTTGCTCTTGATGATTTCCATCATCCCCACCCATGCCGATAAACCGCCAAAGCCTTGGCAAGACTACTACAAATAATTCATTTTTTGATTTTGCGCGATTTTCGTATGCGTGGTTTCACTGCAATGTGTTTTGTTTTTTCCCCGCGCGCTAAGTGTAGCTTATAAGCTAAGTTGATGACTTACTTTCTATAGAACATTTTTGTCACGGCAAGACCCGCAAACCATAGGATGAATGCTATGGAAAAAATGATCCCCCAATGGAAGAGATTGAGAGGGACGGTAGCAAATACCTTTTGGAGTGAAGGGACGTATAGGACGAGGAGTTGCAGGACAAAGGAGCTCGAGAGCGCCCAGATGAGGTAGGGGTTGGAAAAGAGCTTCATCCGGTACTGCTTGCGGATCATCTGCACACGGACGAGTTCGAGAACGATCAAGGTCGTGAAGGTCATCGTCTGTGCAAGCGCAACACTTGTCTTGAGGCCGATGAAACAGGCCGTGAGGGCTCCTGCGGTGACGAGCAGGCTGATCGAGAGGATGAAGAGCGAGAAACGACGGTTGAGGATTTCCTCCGAGCGGGGGCGTGGGGCACGCTTCATTGCACGTGGATCGATGGGGTCCATCGCCAGGCTGATAGCGGGGAAGCCGTCGGTGACGAGGTTCATCCAAAGCAGCTGTACAGGTAAGAGGGCGACAAAGGGCTGACCTGCGGGGCCTACGGCTCCAATCAGCATGGTGATGAAAATCACGAGGATTTCGGCAATGTTAGAGGAGAGGAGGTAGCTCACAAATTTGACGATGTTGTCGTAGATTCCCCTACCTTGCTCCACAGCTTTTACGATCGACGCAAAGTTGTCGTCGAGAATGATCATGTCAGAACTTTCTTTGGTCACATCAGTTCCGGTGATTCCCATCGAGACGCCAATGTCTGCTGCAAGAACGGCTGGTGCATCATTGACGCCATCACCTGTCATGGCGGTTACTTTGCCAGCTTTTTTAAATGATTCGATGATGCGGAGTTTGTGCTCGGCACTGATGCGCGAAAAGACGGAGATGTTTTCAAGCTCTTCATCTTTCATCGATTCGAGCTCTTTTCCATCGACAGCATTGCTGCTGTCCATTCCCAGTTCTTGGGCGATAGCGATGGCGGTTTGCTTGTGATCCCCTGTCATCATCACTGTGCGGATACCCGCTAATCGACACTGCTCGAGAGCTTCTTTTGCCTCGGGCCTGGGTGGATCCATCATGGCAATGAGCCCGACAAAGACAAGGTCCTCTTCTAGGGGTGCCTGCATATTGGTCTGATAGGCCACTGCCAAAACGCGATAGGCTTTTGATGCGAGAGAAGCATTTGTCTCTAAGATTTCTTTTCTTTCAGCATCGCCAAGAGCAACTTCTTTTCCATCGATGAGTTGGTGTTTGGAGCGCTCCAAAAGCGTGTCGGGCGCTCCTTTCACAAAGAGGGTTTTCTCTCCATTTTCTTTACGAAGCACGCTCATCATTTTCCGTTCAGAATCAAAGGGGATCTCTTCGATGATGGGATATTCCAGTTCGAGAGCGTTTTTCGAAAGACCAGCTTTTCTCGCTGCGATCAGAATCGCTCCTTCTGTTGGATCGCCCGCAATGACCCATTCTCCTTTTTCTTGCAGGATGTTGGCGTTGTTACAAAGAGTTCCAATTTTGAGGGCATGCTCCTCTTGGTCTTTGGTCCAAATGGTGCGAACGGTCATGACATTTTGAGTGAGCGTTCCCGTTTTGTCTGTACAGATCACGTTGGTCGAACCGAGAGTCTCCACAGAGGAGAGTCGGCGGATGAGGGCATTTTTCTCGGCCATTTTGCGTACGCCGATGGAAAGGGCAATGGTCACGGCAGCGGGAAGTCCTTCAGGAATGGCCGCAACTGCAAGGCTGAGTGCAACAAGTAGCATCTCTTCTACGGAATTGCCCCGCAGAACGCCAAGGCCAAACACGACAACCACGACAGCTAAGCAGATATAGACAAGCCGCTTTCCCAATTGATTGAGACGATGTTGCAAAGGGGTTTGTTCTTTTTTTTGACCGAGAAGTTTAGAGGCGATTTTTCCGATTTCAGTGTCGAGACCTGTACCAGTGACGATAAGGTGTCCTTTTCCCCTTGCGATGGTCGTTCCCATGAAGACCATGTTTTTTCGGTCGCCAAGAGGCAGCTCTTTTTCAAGCACGTCTTTGGTTTTGCTGACGGGGACCGATTCTCCAGTGAGTGAAGCTTCATCGGCGGACAGATGGGCGAGATCGACGATCCGCCCGTCGGCGGGAACGCGATCCCCAGCTTCTAAAAGGATAAGATCTCCGGGGACGATTTGCTCGGAGGGGAGCATTTGCAAAATACCTTCTCGGATCACTTTTGATAAGGGAGCGGCGAGTTTTTGAAGGGCTTCTAAGGAGCGTTCTGCGCGAAATTCTTGAAAAAACCCGAGCGAGGCATTGAGAATGACGATCGCAACAATGGCCCATGAGTCAACCGGTTCTCCAAGGAATCCCGCAATGACGGCTGCTCCTATGAGAAGCCAGATGATGAGGCTGGAAAATTGTCCGATGAGGAGTTTCCACCAGATGACTCTCCCTTTTTTGGGAAGAGTGTTGAGCCCATACTGCTGAAGTCTACGTACAGCTTCTTCTGAAGAGATTCCTTTTAGAGGATCGCTTTGAAGATGAGAGGCGATTTCAGAAATCGATTGAGTCCAAACTGATAATGGCATATATATTGATGCATAACTGAAGGAGCGAAAAAATGGAACACCCGCATGATCCCTATCACGTGCGCCCTTTCCCCCAGCAGCCTCATCGCGGCGGAAAAGAACTCATAACTGCTATTAGTGATCTAGAGGCGGCTCTTTCGGAGTCTATCCCCGATTTTGAAAAAATACGCGAGACTCAAGAGAGGATTCACACAGCTACAAATACTTCTAATGATGACCGTCTCGTCGATATGATCAGGCAGCTCTCGCATGGGGTAGACGCCTACATGGAAACGCCTGAGCACACCATTTTAGAAAAGGTTCTTCAACAACTCCTCAAAATCCGCGTCGAGCTCAAACACCTCTAAATCAATAAGAGTGCGAAGACGAAGGCAAAAATCGAAAACGATTCCACAATCCCCAATGCTGTGAAGGCTTTTCCAAGAATCGCAGGCTGTTTCGCAGATGCCTGGATCGCAGACGCTGCACACATTCCCTGATAAACTGAAGAAAAGAGAAGAGCCATTCCGACAGAGACTCCGATCCCAATCCCTGAAAGGGGAGAGAGAGTTCCGTTTTTGAGGGGCTCTTGCATCAAAATCATCAACACAAAGCCATAAATCGACTGAGACGAGGGCATTGCCGACATCCCAATGAATTTTCCGTGGTTTTCTTCGACGCGGCTCATGACGGCGTGTGAGGCCATCCCCGCTATTCCACATCCGATCGAACTTCCGATGCATCCAAGTCCTAAAACAATTGCTGGGCCAACCATTGCAAAATCCATACTATTACTCCTGTTTAATTCTTAATCGTCGTAAGGGGTTAAAGAGCTTTCCCTCTCCCTCAAAGCTCCAGTGGTACCACTCGATGAAATTGAGACGCAATCCATGAACGATACCGCTCATGGTGCCGAGAAGAAGGGTCATACTCTGTCCTATGATAATGATGAACGAGCCACCGATGAGACCAACTGCCGTTCCCATATCATTAAAAGTGCGGGACATGATCACGCTGGCCAGGGCAAGCGCGTAGAGACGCAAATAGGAGAGGATATCGGCGAAGACTTGGATGATCTGTGTGATCTCTCCAAGGCCTTTAAGCCGCTTTTGAATGAGAGCTAAAACAATGGCCAGTCCGCCGCCGGCAAGCAGCAATTGTTTGCCCATCATGCCGGCTGTTGTGGGGGAAATCCATCCCATGAATACAATGATCGAAGTGGCTTTCAAGAAGACTGGAAAATACAAATACCCACCGACAGAGAAACTGACCCACCCGATATTCGCTAAGCTCCGCCTTAAATAGCGCAAAAGAGATAGGGAAATATGAACCACTCCAACCAAAAGAGAAAATTCGAGGAGGATATTATCGGAAAACTCGTTCAGCATGACGTAGATTTTCTTTCCGTCCTTGATTTTTACCGCTTTGATGAGCATCTCTTTCCCGTTTTTGGCTTGAGCAATAGCGGGGTAATTTTTGACCCACTCCTTGTAGGTTTCATCCTTGTGTTCTTTGTGATATTCAGCTTTTTTTGCTGCAATTCGGTTGAGAACAGAGATTTTGGAAAGAGGGTTTGTCGGGCTGACCTCTAATCCAAAGAAGGAGGTGGTGATAACGCCCCAAATAATACAGCTCGTCGACAAAATAAAGAGAAGTTTGATGAAGCGCTTGGCCCCTCCTTTGAGATCGGGCATTTTGTACTTCAAAAAGAAGGCGAGACAGAGATAGAGCATCCCGTATCCTCCATCTGCCAAAATCATGGCAAAGAAAAGAGCAAAGGACCAGATAACCCATCTTGACGGATCTTTATCCACTGATGCGGGAATGTCATAGATCCGCACCAGGTCTTCTCCGATCCGATCGGTTTTCTGGTTTTCCATATAGGTGGGGACTTTGTCGTCAGATTCGATGGCGATCGCATCAAAGACAACGGCTTTGTCTCCAATGAGAGAAGGGAGTTTTTCGACTTTGTTTTTTGGGACCCAACCCTCAATGGAAAAGAGGGCGTCTTCGATGGGAAAGTTCACTTCTTTTTGTGTCCGCTCTAGGGTGTGAATGTCGAGCTGTCCAAGAAGGCTATCGCGCAAGAAATCGATGTGCCCCGCATAGCCTTTGAGCTCCGCCTCGACTTGATGGAGGGTCTCTTCAACAAATGCGAGGTGGTTGCGCAGCTCTCCATCGGTCCGCTCAAAGTGCATTTCGATCATCGCAGGGTAGGCCTTAGGCCGATCGTGAATGCCAATAAAATAGTCGAGGTCATAATCAGTGCCAATGTAGATGAGTGACTCGGCATCTTCAATTTCGTGCGTTTTGCTTGTTTTGACGCAATAGAACTGAATTTTCTTGTCCGATTGGCCTTCGATGAAGGCAATGTCATCAAAAGAAAACTGTCCAAAAGGGGCTACGCGCACAATTTCTGCATCGATGAAGCGCTTTTCTTCCCTAAGTTTTTCAATTTCATGAGTGAGCTCGAGAATTTCTGTTGCTATATCGTCAGCAA
>JAAKFB010000200.1 GCA_011065235.1 Chlamydiota bacterium
ATTCCCTCTTCTTTCCTTAACCACCTTGTGTAGCGTACTGCCTGTCACAAGTGATGGATTAGAAAGTGTAATTTGTTCTTGTAGTGCCATATTAACTTTCCCCCTAAATTATTATTAAGCTTCAATCCTTCCAAGCATATTACTCAGAGCAAGCAAAATACTATTTACACCCTGTGCCATCTGCGCCTTCATCTGCAAGTTTGAGGCATCCGACTGAGTTTGCCCCTGAGCCGCCTGGACAGAACCTTCTTGCTGAGATTCATTTGACTGAGATTCTGTCGATTCGACGTTCATCTGTGCCTGGTACTGTTTTACTTTACTGGACTTCTTATGCTTTACTGCTTTTTGGATCTTGTCAGAAGCAGCTTGTAATTTCTTGTTCCAGCTTTTATAGATTGCCGACTCTATTTTAACGTCAAATTCTGTAGTTTTCGCATCCACAATTTCTTGCTTTGATAGAGTGGTTTGGTCTTTTTCCAGCGCTTTCATCAGCAGGAGCATAAAGTTTACAGGCTCTAGTGGCTTTTGAGGTTTTATTACTGGAATAGTTGTAGAATTACCCATATTATTCCTCCTTATTATTTTATTTGGTTGTGGATCATCGCCGCATTTAGCTTCTGGTAAGCTTGTATCGCTGACTCATCGATTCCAAGGAACTGCTGAAACTCTTTCGTCACGAAATCAAGCTGCGTATTCGTTGATGTCGAAAGCGCCGACGTCGACTGGTTGAGTGTCTGCAAACCATCCTGTATAGTTTTCAATTCTGGAGAGTATTTACCGTTTTTCGCTTTATGTACCCAAGTATAAGCTTTCCCTGCCATCTTTGAAGCATTGCCCCAAGCGGAGCCGTAAGGTTCTTCAAGTTGAGTGATTGCACTACTGAGATTCTTCAACATTGAACCATCAACAGCCGTTTTTTTGCCTTGAGCACCTTGAGATTTTTCGTACTTGATAAAGGTTTTAATTTCTTTGATCATATCAATCAATTGCTGAGCCATTTTTGTTCCAACTCCATTGCCATTATATCCGGTTTTAGATCCAACAAAACCTGTTTGAGCACCGGAAACTGCACTACGCAAGTCAGAGTCTAGGTTATCGATCGCTGAAAGGCCTCGTACCTTATCACCTTCGATGTTCTGGAACATACCCATGATTTCCATCACCCCATACATAACGTTACTCATGTTTGACAGACCCGCCGCCATCGCCTTTAGCTTCTTGCGCATCTGTTGAAGCATATTCTCTGCTTCCATCCAAGCTTCCAAATCCTTCCCAATATTAGGATTCAAAGGTTTTTGGAGATTCATGATGTCACTACTTAGATTAAGTATTTGTTCATTACCGCTCATTTATTACCTCTTTTAATATAATTATTTCATTCCTTAACCCTAATTATAACTGGATATTAATTATTTGTCAAATTTTAATTAATAAAATTTAAAGAAAAAATGTAAATAACTGGAATAGAGTTGATTAGAGGGTGTATATGAATTGCTTTACCAACTCAAATTGAGTTTTTGGGGAGCTCGAAGAACATCTCATAGGGGAAAAGAGGGCTTTTTTGGGCAGCTGAATGAATTCTTAAGATTTCATCCAGTCTTTGCGTTTGCCTCGACGGGCTTTGGAACGGACTGGTTTTTTCTTAGGCTTTTGATCATCAGTGGGTTGCTTTTTCTCCTCTAGAGTTGAAGAGAATTTGCGAGCAGAGTCATATAACTGACGCTTAGTGGATTGCACCTCTTGCCACTGCTCTGGAGTGAAATTGCTCGGATTTTCCGAAAAGGCCGATAGCTCATCCTCGGACATCCCTGCGGCCTCAGCGGTCGCTTTGGTCGTCTCTTGAAGCTTGGCATGCAAATGGGTCATCATTTGAATCATTTCTTCCCGCTCTTCTTTCGGAGCTTTGGGGAATTCCTTGCGGAGGGTCTCGAAAAAGAGAACGGCCTCTTTAAGGATCTCTTCGAGGCTAACTGCCTGAGGATCAGAGGTTTTCTCTATGAGCTCGAGTAGGTGCTTATATTCGTCTTTGAACATAGTCTTCATTTTATCAATAATTTATTTAAGATTTAAGAAGTATTTTAAGGGGCTAATCATGAAAGATTTGCAAAAAAGGTTTGCAATTAATTGCACTAAGCGCTTTAATTTTACGTAGACCCCGGGTATTGAGTAAGTTACATGGACTATCTAAAAACACTTTGTGAAGACCTAAACATCGACCCTGATCTGGAAAAGACGGAAGCGGGTTCCTACCTCCTCCCGCTTACGAAATCTATCCAACTGGAAGTCAAAGCTTTAGACCCGGGGGTCTTTTTTTTCTCCCCCATTTCCCCCTGTCCTGAGATCAAACGCGAACTTCTCTTCATCCAGCTGATGAAAGCCAATCTCTTTCATCAGGGAACTCTTGGAGCGACCATCGGCTTGGACGGGGATGAGAACCTCTTGACACTCTCCTCAGCTTTGCCTTATGACATGAATGATAGGGCCTTTAAGGAGTCCCTAGAGGATTTTGCCAATATTATCGAATATTGGAGGGTGGAAATCGACCGCCACGTGAAACTGGCGCAAGAGGGGGTATTGTAAGCACCCATGAACGGATATCTGATTGCTGAGGAAGGCCCGCTGGCGGGCACGACGATTGTCTTCGAAGAAGAGATCGGAAAGAATGAGTGGTCCCTAGGACGGGATCCCGAGGCTTGCGACGTCGCCCTGGAAGATCCGATGGTCTCACGCCAGCATGCGATGATGCGCCTCACTCCTGAAGGATTCATCCTCGAAAATTTAAGCACAGTCAACCCAGCCACCCAAAATGGGATGGTGATCTCCGAGCCTGTCCTCCTCAAGGAGGGGGATATCATCCAGCTCGGATCGACGTTTTTCCACTTCTCAGAAAAAGCCCCTGAAGTAGAGGCCGAAGAAAAGCTGCCACCCGCGGAAGAAATGGCAGAATCCCCAGCTGAAATGCCCTCTGAGCTTCATTTTGGCCCCTCCCCCGACACTCGCTGGCTGATGAAGGTGATTTCTGGACCCAATTCCGGTGCAGAATTTGCGATGCACAAATCTTCGACTTTCCTCATCGGAAAAGATCCCAATATCTGCGACATTGTCTTCCAAGATTTGAGCGTCTCGCGCCAACACGCCCGATTGACGATCGATGATGAAGACAATGCCTTCATCGAAGATCTCGGCAGCCGCAACGGAGTGATCGTCAACGGCGAATTGATCAGCGAAAAGCTGCTCCTCTCCTCCCAAGATTTGGTGGCTCTTGGCACCACGACTTTTTTAGTCATCGACCGGCACGAAGCGCGCGAAACAATCATTTCGCCCCCCGCTGCTATGCCAACGCTTCTCACACCAGAGCGTGCTGCAGCAAAAGAAAAGGCAAGACGCGATTGGAAAGAGTTGA
>JAAKFB010000201.1 GCA_011065235.1 Chlamydiota bacterium
CCGTTAAAAGCTCTCCTGCGGTTTCGATACCCACAAAATCCGATTCTTTGGTTTCCGTGAAGGCACAATCATGGTCTCAGATAACTAAAAATCTGAAGGCTTTTTTGCAGCGCGCTTGGACCTGGATCAAATACAACATTTTTTCCTGGTTTTTTGATAAAGAAGAAGATTTGAACACGAAACGACGGGAAGATTTCGATGCTTTCGTAAATCTCTACTATGATCAATGCCGCGAAGATTCTGGATCAGAAAAAGTCAAGCAGAGTTATCGAAAATTAGATCCTTACATTCGTACTCTGTTAGCGAAAGAAATTACCAGTGTCCTTAAAGAGACTCATCCTGAAAAATCCCGTGAATTTTACGAAAATGAAATCGAGAAAGTGATCGAAAACCCGTACTTAAAATTTAAACAAAAAGAGGTGCATATTTTGGCTCTGGGATTTGAGCCGGTTAGACAAAAACTATTCAAGAAGGAGTATCAATGTTAGAAGGTGTTCAAGGTTCTCCCCCTGTTTTGGGATCAGCAAATCAATTCAAGAGCAAAGCGCTTAATCGGCAGTACTATTGCTCCTCTCTTAGCTCGGCTAGAAAAAAAGCGGTTTTGGGAAAAATATTGAGTTGGCCCTTGCGAATCTTAGGGCAGTTTTTTTCATGGATAGGAACCTACCTAAGAGATTACGTGTTTTGTTGCTGCGCGAATGGAAAGGAAAACCATCCGGTAAAATGGTCGGAGACAAAGGATGCATTTACAAAAATTCATAACGAAGTCATGTCTTCACAGGATGATGGAACCAGTCGAGAAAAAAGATTCGCTCAAGCATATAAAGAACTTTCTGATGCGGCAAAAGAGAGGTTTCGTGAGCACATTGGTTTTGCAAAAGCTAAACAAGAGCATTCGATTTCCGATCGGGCGGAGCAAGAAAAGTGGTATCAGGAAAATCGGGATAAAATAGATTTCCATGACGATTTTTTTACTAAGATCCCGAATAATATAGTTCTGCAAAATGCCGTGAAAGCATTCTATAATGAGATCATAGATAAAGGCAGCTGATTGCATACACCGTCTCAGTCACGGGTTTAGAAAAAAGCTCTCAGAGAGTTCTCTCGAGGGCTTTTTTGCCGTATAAAATTTTTTAATCCTTTCTTTAATTTTTCTTTATGGTATGCTCATGCATGTCTTCACAACAAGGCGCTGTCCAAAGTGGACATTAGAGAGAGAATCATTAAAAGGAGAAAATGAAATGGCTATCGGTCCTTTAGGGAATGAGGCGCGTGCTGAATTAAACAGCTTCAAAACGCTTCCTCAAATGAAAGAATTTGATAACAACTCAACAGATACAATTACATCAGCCGCTTCAGATAAGAAAGAGAGCTGGGGTAAATCTATGACCTGGCTGCTATGCTTTATCCCAGGTATGCTCTGGGGTGCAGTAAAACATCTTATTTATTTTGCATCTTGCTGCAAGCTTTGCAAGCCCGCTATCGATCCAAAACAAGTCCAAAAGGCATTAGAACCTCTTCAAAAAAGTTGGGGGGATTCTACAGTAAAAAAAGAAGATAAAGTAGCCGCTTGGAAAAAATTCTGCGAGGAAAATCCAAGAGCAAAATCCGATATTATCGAAGCTTGGATTATATATGAAAGAGACATTGATAATGGACTTAAAAAAGATCTCCCAGAGAAAATCGAAGAGTGGAATAAGGTAAAAAGAGAGAGCATAGAAAAAAAAGTGGAGAACCAAATCGCTGCTTGCGATTCACAATTGCTTGTGAAATATGGAGAATATTTAAAGCCGAAAGTTGATGCAACTCAAAGCTAAGTCGAACGTTTTTTTATCAAAGACGCCATGTGGAAACACATGGCTTTTTTTTTGAGTAATAATTCAACTTGCCCCCTATCCCTTCTATGGGCTAGCTGCGCGAAAAATCTACTTTGCTTCTCTCGTCGGAAAGGTGCATTTACACCTTCCTTTCCTCAAGAATCTTGCATCTTTTCCGCTCGCTCGCGCCCAAAATAGCGATAGGGGACAAGTTGAATTAATACCACGCTCCGTCAGGTTTTGTGAATTTGGATTGGCTGCGACTTTGCCAAATCACCCCTGCTCGTCACCCTTCCCTATTTGGGAATGGCGCTCCTCGTTCGTATCAATTTGGCTTTGTCTCGCCAAGTCCAAATTCACAAAACTTTCCTGCACGTAGTATATTAAATTCCACCTATGCTACAATCCGCGCGCAATTGGTTAGAGACCTTCTCTGAAGAGGTTTCGTCGCCAAGAGCCATGTTTTTTTGGGGGGAGGTATCAAATGAAAATGGATTCTATTCACCACAGGGGACTACCAGCTGCAACATTTGAGCAAAATGCAGCTGTCCTTCAGCAAAAAATGGAGCCATTACACTCACGTTATGAGAGTTCCCTTGTGTCAAGCAATGACCAAAGCTTTGTCAGTCGGCTTTTTGGGATGATTTGGAGTGCCGTGTTCTCTGTTTTTGAAACGGTATTTTTCTGTTGTAATTTTACAGGTGGGATATTTGGGAATTCCAAAATCAAATCTTTGAGAAATGAAAGAGCAATTTTCGAGATGCTTGTTAAGGAGTTTAAGACAAATCGCGATAATAAATCCAAAAAAGATTTTAAAGCATATTGGGCAAAAAGATTTGATTCTCTTTCACTGAAATCACAAGAGAGAATTGTGAAAGAAAGCATGGTAGATTGGGCTATAGCTAAAGGAAATCGGAGTCCTGAAGATATCACCGATTATATCAACAAAAATATCCTCATTACAAGCCTAAGAAAAAAAGCCCTTGGATATGTTCGAGATCTTATTGAGATGGAGACCAAGGATTATATCTGGTTTCCAAAGGATGATAGCCAGGTCCCTACCATGTTAGCTAAAATTGTTGAGCGATTGGACGAAGAAATCTTATTTAACCCGTGACTGCTACCTCGTTTTTTCTCTATGCTACCTGCGGAACTCATTTACTTTGCTTCTCTCGTCGCCAAGGTGTTTACACCTTGTCTTCCTCGAGAAACTTGTACTTTAGCCCCTCGCTAACGCCTAGATGAAAAGAAGGTAGCAGTCACGGGTTTAAGGAAAAATAGTTTACGGAGGTATTTTTATGGGTCTTGAAGTAAAGCGTTCCCATTTTGTAGGAACGCAATGCGAAGCAGAGAACCTTGCTAAGCACACATCAATGCACAAAGTTCATCAGAGCGAGACGCTATGTTCGTTAAATACAAACGAAATTAAGGGGTTTGTCAAAAAGGGCTATGAAAAAGTTAAGGATTTCTTCAGCTGGCTTTATGAAAAAGCAAAGGCCGCCTTTCAGAAAATTTTCTCTTGCTTTCCTTGCATTGCCCAAAAGTCGTTACTGGAGTCATTTAAAAGAGATTTAGA
>JAAKFB010000202.1 GCA_011065235.1 Chlamydiota bacterium
GTATTGAAATGCACTTAACGTGTAAAGAGGATCGTTGATCCAGGATTTCCATTTAATAGCGCCTAATTGATAATCTCCCTTTAATATCTTGGGAAAAAGAACATGAAATTCATACTCTTCTATTCTGGGAGCTACCCCTAAGACATTTTCCCATTGAGCAACAATAGCTTCTGGAATTGTTGTTCGACGGACTACATCAGAAAAACAAAAAGCAATACTGGGGAAAGTTTTGCGGGTAAGGCCTAATTCTTTCAGGGCTTCTTCAAATAATTGAACAGCAAGTTTTTTATTTCCACGAGCCAGCTCTTTGTTGAAAATCCTGGTATGGATCAAAGGCAATGGACTAAGTGCTGGTTGTAATCCTTTCAAATGTTTTTTAACAAGCTCCTCTCGATCAAGAGCATAAGAAAAGGCCTGGCGTAGTTTGAGATTGTCGAAAGGATAACGTTGGGTATTGAAAACACACCAATTTGTTCCAAGAGATTTTGTACTAATTATTTTTTCTTTGCCTTTGGAAAAATAAGGTTCCCATGAACGCATGGGGTGCCCAATCCAATCGATTTCATCATTATTGAACATCTCAATTGCAGTTTCGGAATTATTTTTGGAAATTAGAATACGATCAAGTTTTACAGAAATCTTATCCCAATAATTCGGATTTTTTTGGAATTCATAACCTCCATGAGGATGCATCCGTTTGATTTTCATTGGACCATTACAGACGTAGCCCTCTTCTCCGCTTTGGGCCCAATTTGGATGAATTTTATCGAGTTTGTGGTTGATGGGAGAATAGAGAGCATGGGCAACCTGTTCTAAAAATTCCGGTGTGGGATTTTCTAGTTCCACCGCTAAAGTCGAGTCGTTGATCACTTTCACACCGAGTTTATCTAAAGAAACTGTTCCCTCTTTTGCCGCTTTCGCATTTTTAATGGGGAAAAAGAAGTAGGCAAATGGAGTGTAAAAAGAAGGGGATAGAATTTTCTTCCACGCGTATTCAAAATCATACGCCGTTAGTGGAGTTCCATCCGACCATTTCGAGGGACGAAGTTTGAAGACATAATGCTTTTGATCTGAAGAAATATCAATCGATTGTGCAAGGGCAAGAGAAGGTTTGCTATCTTGAGAAATTCGGGTAAGTCCTTCATATAGCATTTTAATGAGTGCACTCGAGTATTCGTCTCCCCCAAGTCTCGGATCCAACGATGGAGGCAAATCAATAAAACTCAAACGCAATTCCTGTTGGTTCACAATTTTTGTGACCCACTTGTGCAATGCACGTTCAATACATTGTTGAAACTGCTTTTGCTGCAGTGAATTCGTCGTCTCGTAAATCAAGCCCTGTAGAGACGTCCCTTGATAAGAAACTTGGGTTCGGACCAAAAACTTTGAAAAATTCTCTAAGCGGCCAAGCTCTTCATTCAAAATCGCTTCAAAGGAATGTCCATTTGTTCGTATCACAGAAAACATCGTATTTTTGCGCTTAGAAAATTTCCGAAAATAGCTCTCCCGCTTGAAAAATTCCTTTTGCGTCGCTTCCAGAAATAATTCGAAGAGGGTCTTTAGCGCTCTTAGAGAAGAGGTTGCTTGAGCTTCAATTGGGTTTAATGCGAAGAAGAAATTTTCCAACAGCTCCTGATCATTCAAAGCAATTCCTGAAAATGCTCGTTTAAATTGAGTGAATAGCTCTCCTTGTTTTAGGATCATTCCCCCGTTATAATCGCGCACTTCCCCAAGGGCTTCTGTAATGAGCGTGCAGATTTTTTGCCGCGCTAAGTAAAAATTGACGGAAGAATCCGCACGGAGAATCGTTCTTTCTTTTGGAATGGCAAGGTGAAATACGTTGGCTTCTTTGGGATTCTTCTTTCGGATGTATCCCACATTTTGCACCCGATCTGAACTAAAGCTGTAGTTTTGTTTCCCCTTAGCAAAAATGTCTTTTAAAGGAGGATCATGCTTCTTGAGAACACGGACAACTACAACAGTAAAATACAGCTGGTCGGATTCTTGTTTTTCAAAATTAATCATAACCTGAGGAAGATCGGAAAGATATTTGAGTTCTTGCGATAGAAGAAGAATATTTCGCATCACCTCTTCTTCATTGCGGATCATAAAGACAGAGGGAATCAGTCGCTCAATCCGTTTTTTTAGTTCTTCTTTTAAATCCCGTTTCAAAAATTTGGTTTCTTGCAGGGTAAAGGGTGCCCCACTTTTCTTTTCCAATTCGACGTAAATATATTTAATCAGGTCATGATTAGAGCGATTAAAATAATAGGAGCCTTTAACAACTTGAGCATCGGGAATGAATTTTTGGACCGAATGGGCGATATGGCTTTCTTCAAAAGTCTCATAGCGATCTGAAAGAGCAACTGCAATGGAAAGCCCCAGAACAGGCTTTGTTCCAAAAGGAAAGTAGAGTTTAGAGCGAATGAAACGAAATTCTAGATGTCTTTTCTCAGGTGTCACCGACAAGTAGTGGATGATGCGCTTGCGCATTAAATAATGTGAGACCACGACGCGCGTCAGATGCTTCGGTTGACGGAACTTGCGAAAATCCGAATTGGACAGAGCAAAAAATGTGCTCATTTCTTGGAAAATCTCGATATTAAATTGCCCTGGTTTTCTCTCTGTCAGCCTACGTAAATAGAGTTGGATCTGAGCTGATTTTTGATCGAGTGAAAGGGCTTTTGTATCCAAAATAAGCTGGTGATATTTCGAAGAGGTCAAGCTAAGGGCAATCTCATTGGAAAGCAGCGGGAGATGCTTCTGGATCATTTCTAAATCACGCCCATCTTCGATAAGGATTTTCACTTCAGCTAAGAAAAATAAGTCAGAATTAAAACCATTCATATTGAAGTACATATTGTGGAAGCCCACAATATTAACTTCTTTTTCAGGGATGAGCCATCTACGTAACACCTCGAGCAATGCTCTTTCAGCTTTGACTTCTTGAGTTGGAGAACAAAGAAAAAAGACAGGTAGAATACCTGGAGTATTTGAGGGTATATTGCTTTTGATTAGGGGAAGATTCAAGGAGAGCCATCTTTTGCCCTCTTTTTCAGAAAGATTGAGAAATTCCTCAGGTAAAAGGCGTTCTAGAATTTCCTTTCCCTTCTCAACATAGTCCGACAGAGCCTCAACTTGAGGGAATAGAAGCCGAATCTCGGGGATTTTTTTTTGTATAGATTTTGCTACTTTCATCGAAACTACACCCTCCAGAGAATACCAAATTAGACCATCAAAGAAATTTTTTCTAGAAAAAAATTCCAATTTTCTACATGCTTAGTGGAAAAAAAATATGGGGCATATGATCGTCTTTAGAT
>JAAKFB010000203.1 GCA_011065235.1 Chlamydiota bacterium
CCAGGGGGTCGCACGGTCATGTTTTCTCCAAGATTTTCTTCAATCTATCTTTGGAAGAATTTACTTGTCAAGAATGTGTTTTCGAAGCGAAGTAGTCATCGAGAGAACCCTCGAAATGGGTGATCCCCTTTTCTTCGAGAGAAATGATTTTCTTTGACCCGTGATTGATCAGATCCCGGTCGTGACTCGCAAAAAGAACGGTCCCTTTGTAGTCTTGGAGAGCCCACCCGAGTGCGGAAACAGCTTCGAGATCAAGATGGTTGTTGGGTTCATCGAGGATGAGAACATTGTAATTGCAGAGCATCAGCCCACCGAGGATGAGACGTGCTGTCTCTCCCCCAGAGAGGTGAGCCACTTTTTTGAATGCATCATCACCTGTGAAGAGCATCTTGCCCAAAATGCTGCGTATATCCTGATCGTAGATCCCTTCGCGCCGGCTTTTGAGCCAATCAAAAATGGTATCGGTACTCGATTTATCGATCATGTCGGTGTGGTTTTGGGGAAAATAACCAATCTGTACTTGATGGCCCACATCGACCCGTCCGCTGTCTTGTTCGAGGACGCCGGCGAGCATTTTGAGAAGGGTGGTTTTGCCCCTGCCATTGTTGCCGATGATCGCAATTTTATCGCCACGGACAATGTCGTAAGAATAGCTATCAATCACTAGAGGGCCGTCGTAAGACTTGCTGGCCTCTTCAATGCGGAAAACCATCTGACCAGTGGGTTTTTCTGGAGGATAGAAGCGGATGTAGGGACGTTGGATATTCGATTTTTTTAAATCGGTCGGTTGAAGGCGCCCGATTTCACGCATACGCGATTGGACTTGCGATGCACGTGTTCCCGCGCTAAATTTGGAGACAAATTCTCGCAATTGAGAGATTTTTTTCTCTTTAGCTTTGTTTTCCGTTTCGGCCCGCGCACGGACGGATGTTTTTGCAACGACCATATCGTCGTAATTGCCCGGATAGAGAATGATCGTTTCGTAATCGATATCGGCGATGTGAGACGCCACTGCGTTGAGGAAATGGCGGTCGTGACTGACTACGATCAATGTACCGTGATAATCGTGTAGAAAATTTTCGAGCCAGGTGATCGACTCGAGATCGAGGTGGTTGGTCGGCTCATCGAGAATGAGGGCAGGAGGGTCGCCAAAAAGAGATTGGCAGAGCATCACACGGAACTGGATATCATTGGGGACTGTACCCATTTTTTGGTGCCACATATCTGATGATATGCCCATTCCTTCGAGGAGGACTTCTGCTGCCGATTCGGCACTATAGCCCTCTTCTTCGGCGATGATCTCTTCGAGCTCTCCGAGACGGATGCCCACTTCGTCGGTCATCTCCTCGCCGTAAAGATGTTCTCTCTCAGTTAGGGTATCCCAAAGGCGCGTATTGCCCATGATGACCGTGTCGATCACTTTTTCTCTGGCAAAATCTTCAATATTTTGCTTCAAAAAACCAATTTTGCGAGGCAGGCTAACAGAACCCGAAGTCGTATCTTCTAAGCCCATGATAATCTTCAAAAGAGTGGACTTTCCGGAGCCATTGGGACCAGTAAGTCCATAGCGAAAGCCCTCATTGAATGTGACAGTGACATCTTCGAAAAGAAGGCGCGTGCCCATTTTTTTGGTAACAGAATTAAGTGTAATCATATAATGAAGAGAAGTATAGCATAGAGAGTATCGCTATGACAAGTGCATTTGATGAAGCCAAAGTTCAATTTTTAACCCACCTCGAGTCGATCAAAAATGCCTCCGTACATACCTTGCGCAACTACGGAAACGATCTCAAAGCGTTTAAAATTTTTTTAGAGAAAGAAAAAATTTCAATTGGATCGCTCGATGAGATCGACAAGCGACTCGTACGCAGTTTTTTGGCTCATCTCAACTTCGAGCAAGCCTCGAGGCGGACCCTTTTGCGCCGCCTGGCATGTCTCCGATCCTTTTTCAAATACCTAAAAAGGGAGAAAAAAGTTGAGCATAATCCGATGGAAGAGATCGACACTCCCAAATTGGCAAAAAGCATCCCGAAATCCCTTTCCTACGAGCAAATCGAGCGTCTTTTCAGCCAACCCGACACCGCTACCTACCTCGGTTTTCGCGATCGGTGCATCATGGAGCTTCTCTATAGCTCGGGGTTACGGATCAGTGAGCTAGCGAGTCTGAATCGTCGTGACTTAGACGGGCAAAATCGGATCTTGCGCGTGCAGGGAAAGGGGAAAAAAGAGAGAGTCCTGCCCATCACAGAATCGGCAGCAAAATGGGTCCATGAGTATCTCGACCATCCCGAACGTGAGAATGGCGGCAGGAAACATCAGCCGCAAGTGGATAAAGAGGCAATCTTCCTCAACAAGTGGGGCAAGCGGATCACCATGCGCTCGCTCGACCGGAATTTCTCCAAGTATCTTCTCGCGAGTGGGCTTTCCTCCAATGTGACTCCTCATACCATTCGCCACACGATTGCGACCCATTGGCTTGAAAATGGGATGGATCTTAAGACGATTCAAGTGCTCCTAGGGCACAGCTCGCTTGTCACAACTACTATCTACACGCGTGTCTCGACCCGTTTAAAACGGGAAGTTTACGACAAATCCCACCCTAGCGCAAAAAAGTAACTTAATGTATCCTCTCTTGTTGTCTTTCCAACAGGAGGTAGCACATGGTAAAGATAAATCTATCTACTCACAGCCCCATGGCATCTAGCCGTATGGCGAATGAAGTCAAATCAGTAGCGTCTAAATTCAGTGCAGATTCTCTGAGTCCCAAGATGAAGGAATTTGGTGGAGAGAAACCTTCATTGATTTCCAGAATGTATCAAAGCGTTAAGAATTTCTTCTGTTCAGTTTGGAATTTCATCTTCGGTGTGAAAGTAAAAGTAAAAGTCGAGCATGATTCTGGAGAAGCTTATGATAAATTGAATGCGATGATGAAAGAACTAGGAGAGCACACGTGGTATGAAGTCCACATCAAATGTGGAGAAGCTGTATTGAATACTTTTAAAGAAAAAGAGGAAATCAAGTCATGGTTTGAGGGCCTTGATGGCAAAGATCGTCTTGGAGAATTATCTATTGTTGTTTGTCCAATGGACACTGACCCCGGAATATTGAAAGATGGAATAAACGTGGGAGACCGCATTAAGAAATATTCTAGCGAAACTGGCGAATGTGAATTCACAGTAGAAAAAAATATAGAAACTTTTGAAGCTGTGCAGCAAGCAAAAACCTACGAGGAGAGACAAGAGATCCTCAGCAAGTTGTAAGTCGGATTCTGTCCAGGAGCGTGTCACCACGCTCCTATGATCCGC